>DASYJZ010000553.1:0-2024 GCA_035995965.1 Longimicrobium sp.
CGACGGGCGCGGCCGCATGCACGGGGGCCGGGGGCGGCGTCTTGTTGATGCGGATGCGGGTGCCGCCGCGGGAGATCTCGAGCGAGTCGATCCCGCTCTCGTCCACGGCGGCGATGAGGCCGCGCAGGAATTCGAGGTCGATCATTTGGCCCGTTCGATGTACTTGTCCTCGCGCCGGTCGACGCGGATCACGTCGCCCTGGTTCACGAACAGCGGCACCTGCACCACGGCGCCGGTCTCCAGCTTCGCCGGCTTGGTGCCGCCCGTGGCGGTGTCGCCGCGCACGCCGGGGTCGGTCTCCACGATCTCCAGCGCTACGAAGTAGGGGAGCTCCATGGCGATCACGCGGTCGCCGTGCACCAGCCCCTCGCACTCCATCCCCTCCTTGAGGTACTTGAGCTGGTCGTCGCCGATCACCGCCGCCGAGATGGGGACGTCCTCGTAGGTCTGGGCGTCCATGAAGTGGTAGAACTGGCCGTCGGAGTAGGTGTAGGTCACCGGCCGGTGCTCCAGGCGCACCTCGTCGATGCGCTCGCCCGCGCGCCAGGTCTTCTCCAGCACCGCGCCGGTGAGCACGTTCTTGAGCTTGGAGCGCACCACCGTGTTGCCCTTGCCGGGATTGTGGTGCTGGAAGAAGGTCAGCGTGAACAGCGTGCCGTCCACGTTCAGGGTCATGCCGTTCCGGAAGTCGGCCGTCGTTGCCACGCGAAGATCTCCTTAAGAAAAACGAAAGTGCCTAGTGCCAAGTGCCAGGTGCCAAGTGCGTGTGCCCGGCGCGCCGGAGATCGGCTCGCACGCCGTTCCTGGGCACTAGGCACTGGGCACTAGGCACTTCCCTTCCCGCGCAAATACTCCACCAACGCCCTGAGCCCCAGGCTATAGCTGTTCACGCCGAAGCCGCAGACGACACCGACCGCGCCCGCGGCCAGGTACGACCGGTGGCGGAAGCGTTCCCGGGCGAAGACGTTGCTAATGTGCACCTCGACGTAGGGGCGCGCCACTCCCGCCAGCGCGTCGCGGAGCGCGATGCTGGTGTGGGTGTAGGCGCCCGCGTTCACCAGGAAACCGTCCACCCGGGGCGCGGCCTGCTGCACGAAGTCGACCAGCGCGCCCTCGTGGTTGGACTGGTGCGACTCCACCTCGGCGCCCAGCTCGGCGGCGAGGGCCGACAGCGCCGCGTCGACGTCGTCCAGCGTCTGGCGCCCGTACACCTCGGGCTCGCGCAGCCCCAGCAGGTTCAGGTTGGGGCCGTGGACGGCCACGATCCTCACCGCTTCAGGCTCTGCAGCCAGGCCTGGAAGCTCTCCAGGTCCTCGTCCTCGTCGCCGCCTTCCCCGGCCGGGGGCTGGGCGGCGGCCGGCGCGGCGGGCTGCGCCGCGGCGGGCAGGGGCCACGGCTCCGGGAGCGGCTCGGGCGCGAACGCCGGTGCGGGCTCGAGCCCGGGCTCCGGTTCGGGCGCGGCGGCCGGCTGCGCGGGGGCCGCGGGCTCGGAGAAGAAGTCCTCGAACGAGAAGCCGCTGGCCGGCTCGGCCGTGGGCTCCTGCCGGGGCGCCGCGCGCTCACCCGGCCCGCCCTCCGGCACCTCCGGCGAGAGCTCGAACGAGGTCTCCCACGGCATCGGCGCCTCGGCCGCCGGGGCCGATTCGGCCTCCGGCGTGCCCGTGGGCTGCGTGAGCCAGGGAAGCTCCGCGCCATCGTCGTCCCCGGCGTCCACGTCGTCCCCGCCCTCCGCGGCCCATGGCTCGGGCTCGGCGAGCGCCGGCTCGGCCCACGGCTCCGCGGCGGGCGCGCTCCAGGGCGCGTCGGCCGCGGGGGCGTCGGCGAAGGAGGAGTCGGCGCCGGCGATCCACGGCTCGTCGATCGGCGGCTGCTCGTCCGAGGCGCCCAGCGTCTCCTCGTCCCACGGGCGGGCCGCGGGCGGCGCGGCGGGCGCGGCCGATTCGGATGGAGCCGCCGCGGCATCCGCCCGCGCGGCGGGCCGCCAGGCGAGGACGGCGGAGAGGTACGTGACGATGCTCTCCCCG
>DASYJZ010000554.1:0-2281 GCA_035995965.1 Longimicrobium sp.
CGTGGCGCCCAGGGCTCGCGAGCAGGAATAATCACAAAAAGATGGTCTCACGCAGAGCCGCTGAGCCGCAGAGAAAGGCAAATCATTCCTCTGCGGCGCCGCGGCTCTGCGTGAGACCATCTTTTGGTTTTTGATTTCCCACTTCACCCGCCGCGCGTGCCCAGCGTCGCCGTTACGGTGAGGCGTTGGCCGTCGCGGAGGAGAACGATGGGGACGGTGTCGCCGGGCTTGTGGGCGCGCAGGGCGTTGGTGAGGCCCTGAAGGTCGTGCACTTCCATCTCGCCCATCCGCACGATGACGTCGCCGGCGCGGATGCCGGCCTTTTCGGCGGGGGACCCGGCGCGCACGCCGGTGAGCTTCACCCCGTCGGGCACGGGGGTGAAGTCGGGGATGGAACCCAGATAGGCGCCGTAGCCGGAGCCGCTCGCGGCCTGGGCCGGCGCGGCCGCGCGATGGAAGGTGAGCGCTGCCGGCCGCGATGCCACGCCCCTGGCCACCCGCGCCACGACGGCGGCGACACGCTCCAGGCCGCCGGCGTCGATCTTCTCCCAGTCGTCCGAGGGGCGGTGATAGTCGGCGTGCACGTTGGTGAAGAAGTGCAGCACCGGCAGCCCGCGCGCGTAGAACGAGGTCTGGTCGCTCGCCCCGAAGCCGTCGCCGCCGCCGCGGACCTGCACGCCCTCGGCGGCCGCGGCGCTGTCGACCATCGCTCGCCACTCGTCCGCCGTGTCGGTGCCGTAGACGATCAGCGGCCCGGCGCCCAGGCGGCCCACCATGTCGAGGTTCAGCATCGCGCGCGTGCGGTCGAGCGGGACGGCGGGGTGGCCGGCGTAGAAGGACGAGCCCAGCAGCCCCTCCTCCTCCCCCGTGAAGGCGATGAAGACGATGCTGCGCGCCGGCCGCGGGCCCCGCGCGAGCCGCCGCGCGACGTCGAGCATGGCGGCCACGCCCGAGGCGTTGTCGTCCGCGCCGTTGTGGATGGAGCTGTCGCCGGGCGCCATGCTGAACGAACCGCCGTGGCCCAGGTGGTCGTAGTGCGCACCGACGATCACCGCCTCTCCCGCGAGCGCCGGGTTGGAGCCGCGCAGGATCGCTACGACGTTGCGGCCCGTGCCGCCGATGGCGTGCGGATCGACCGCGCTGGCGAGGGGCAGGCTCTGGAAGTACGTCCCCGCATCGCCCGCGGGCCGCAACCCGAGCGCCCGGAACTGCGCGGCGATGTAGTCACCCGCGCAGCGCTCGGACGGCGAGCCGGCGAGGCGGCCCTGCAGCGCGTCGTCGGCCAGGTAGCGCACGTGGGAAAGCGGCGCGCGCACGCCGCGGGTGATCGCCCGCGCGTCGGGGCACGCCTGCGCGGACGCCGCGGATGCCGCGAGCGAGCCGGCGGTGAGCGCGAGGGCCAGGGAGCGGCGCATCATCGTCCCCCTCCAGACGCGGGAGCCGGGGTGTCGACCCAGTCGGCGATGAAGATGTTGGTGTCGCCCCGGTGGGCGGCGTTGCGGTTGGAGCCGAAGACGAGGTGCCGACCGTCGGGGCTGAGCATGGGGAAGCCGTCGAACTCGGGGCTGCGGGTCACGCGCTCCAGCCCGGTGCCGTCATCGTTCACCAGGAAGAGGTCGAACTCGCGGCCGCGCGGGTCGCCGTGGTTGCTGCTGAAGATGATCCGCCGTCCGTCCGGCAGGTAATACGGGGCGAAGCTGGCGGCGTTCAGATGCGTCACCTGGCGCTTGTTGGAACCGTCGGCGTCCATCACCCAGATCTCCAGCGTGGTCGGCCGCACCAGCTTCTCGGCGAGGAGGCCGCGGTAGTCCGCCCGCTCGCGCTCCGTGGACGGGTGGTTGGCGCGATAGACGATGTGCCGGCCATCGGGGGAGAAGAAGGGCCCGCCGTCGTACCCCAGCTCATGCGTGAGCTGCCGCACGTTCCCGCCGTCCGCGTCCATGGTGTAGATGTCCAGGTCGCCGCCGCGGATGGAGGTGAAGACGATGGTATTCCCGTCCGGGGAGAGGGTGGCCTCCGCGTTGTAGCCGGGGGTGTGCGTCAGGCGGCGCAGGTTCCCGCCGTCCACGTCGGCGGTGTAGATCTGGTAGTCGTAGAGCGCCCAGACGTAGCCCTTGCTGCGGTCCGGCGGCGGCGGGCAGGCGGTGTCGGTCGCGAAGGTGGAGCTGTACAGCAGGCGCCGGCGGCCGGGGAAGTAGTAGCCGCAGGTGGTGCGTCCCTTTCCGCCGGAGACTGGGCGCACGTCGCCGCCGCGCGTGTTCATCGTGTACTGCTGGTCGCA
>DASYJZ010000555.1:0-6909 GCA_035995965.1 Longimicrobium sp.
GCTCAGGATCGAGATGTCGAACTCCGCCGGCGTCTTCCAGCTCGACGAGCTCTTCCGCGAGAAGCTCTCCGGCAGCGGCCTGGAGCCCTACGTCGAAGTCGAGGCCCTCATCGACGGCGAGGCCGAGAAGCGCCTGGTCACCACGGCGTACCGGCTGTAGACAAATGCGAAGGACGCCGGGTTTTTGCCTGACGCCCTTCGCTGCTCATCCGCTACCGCCTCGGGCCGTTACCACGCCCGCCGCCCGACGGATTCCCGGTCGTGCTCGGGTAGTTTCCACCATCTCCCTGAGGCATGGCGCTTCTCCTGTGATATCCTCTCCCGATCCATTCTCGACCAGACGGAGAGGATCACGCCTGGTCTGGCAGCGGCAGTTTGCCGAGCGCAACCGTATTACGCGGAACGGCTTGTGTCAGTTTCAGGGTGGCTGGCATCGGATCGAATGAAGATCGTCAGCGGGGGCCAGACCGGCGTGGACCGCGCGGCGCTGGACGTCGCGCTGGAGCTCGGGATCGAGTGCGGGGGATGGTGCCCGGCGGGACGATGGGCGGAGGATGGGACCATCGACGCGCGCTATCCCCTGCGCGAGACGCCCTCGTCCGAGCCGGAGCAGCGCACCGAGTGGAACGTGCGCGACGCGGATGCCACGTTGATCCTCGCCTCAGGCACGCGCAGCCCCGGAACGGAGCTGGCGATCGAGGCCGCTCGCCGGCTCGGGCGGCCGCTCTACACCTTCCACGCAGGCTCGTCCGAGGACGTCGGGATGTTCCGCCGGTGGCTGCAGGTCTACCGCGTCCGCACCCTCAACGTCGCCGGTCCACGCGAGAGCGAGGCGCCCGGCATCTACGCCGAGGCGCGGCGCATCCTCACGGCGCTGCTCGGGGGCACGAACGAGTGTGCGGCGCTCCCGCCAGTATAGACGTGCGTTGACGTCTCGTCGTGCATCATGTTCGATGTGAACGACATGCGCAGATCAACTCAAGTGAATTCTTCGTGCGCATCCTGATCACGGGCGGGGCAGGGCTGCTCGGAAGCGAGCTCATCGTGCGGGCTCCGGCGGGCGCCGAGCTGCACGCGACGCGGCGCACGACGGCCGTCGCCGGCGCGGAGGCGCACACCGTCGAGCTGTCGGACTCGGGCGCGACGGGAGCGCTGCTCGACCGCCTGCGACCGGACCTGGTGATCCACACCGCCTACTCCCAGTCGGCCGAGACCGCCGAGCGTGACGTGCTCCGAGCCACCGAGAGCCTGGTGCGCGCGTGCGTCCACAATGGATACGGGCTCATCCACGTCAGCACCGACGCGGTGTTCGACGGCGAGCGCGCGCCGTACGCCGAAAACGACGAGCCCGCACCCGTCCACGCGTACGGCCGCTGGAAAGCCGCCGCGGAGCGCTGCGTCCGCGATCGCCTCCCACACGCCGCAATCGTCCGCACGTCGCTGATCGTGCGCGCGGATCCGCCGGACAGCGGCACCGCGTGGGTGCTCGACGGCCTGCGCCGCGGCGAGTCCGTGCGCCTCTTCGTGGACGAGCTGCGCTGCCCGATCGCCGTCGAGGACCTCGCGTCCCAGCTCTGGGAGCTCGCCGCGATGCCCGCGGAGGCGCGCACCGGCGTCTGGCACCTGGCTGGTCCCGAAGCACTCAGCCGCTACACCCTCGGTATTCTCGTCGCCCGCCGGCATGGCGTGGCTGCGGACGCGATCATCCCCGCCCGCAGCCGCGGTGCGGGGCTCCAGCGCCCGCGTGACCTCCGCCTCCTCACCACCCGCGCAGACCGCGAGTTGCGGAAAAGCGCGCGGCCGATCAGCGAAGTCCTCGCCTCCTGACGGCACCCTCCACCCTGGCGCTGCGCGCCGGTCCCTCACCCGAACTGCAGGGGAGGGACGGGGGCTCGCTTCGCTCGCGGCACTCCGTCTACCGCTCAGGCTAAGTCGCGTAGCCCGAAAGCCTTCGACGCACTATAGCCGGTAGTCCGCGAAGGCGGACTCCGTGTCGTTGTTGCAGCGAATTCATTCGCCCTGCCTCCCCTGGCCCCGCGCGAAATCGCGCCTCCACTCCGATGCGTAGAGGCGCGATCCCGCCAGTCGCCATCATCGATTCGACTCAGCCCCCGCCCAGCCGCTCCGCGACCAGCCGGCTCACCATCTCCGGGTTGGCCTTCCCGCCCGTCTTCCGCATCACCTGGCCGACGAAGAAGCCGAGCAGGCCCGTCTTCCCGGCGCGGTACTCGTCGGCCTTGGCGGCGTTCGCGGCGATCACTTCGTCGACCACGGGGGCGAGCGCGCCCTCGTCGCTCACCTGGCGCAGGCCGAGCGTCTCGACCAGCGCGGCAGGGTCTCCGCCGGACTCGGCCATCGCCGCGAGCACCTGGCGTGCGGCGGAGGTGGACAGGGTGCCGTCTTCCACCATCGCCACCAGCTCGCCCAGCTCGCGCCCGCTGAAGGGCAGGTTCTCCAGCGTCCGCCCGCCGATCTCCCGCGGCAGCTCGTGGATCATCCAGTGCGCCGCGCCCTTTGCGGACGCGCCGCCCTCCAGCGCACCCTCGAACATCACCGCCGTCGCCAGGTCGCGGGAGAGCACCTCCGCCTCTTCGGGCGGGAGGCCCAGCTCCGCCTCGTAGCGCGTCCGCCGCTCCTCCAGCTCGGGAGTGCGGGGGACGTCGGCCGCGGGCGCCTTCGTCCGCGGCTTCGGCTGCGCGGCCGCGTCGGCCGGTGACGAATCCTTCTTCCGCTCCTTCTTGGGCGCGTCGGGCGTCTTCGCTCCCGCGGCCGACTTCGCCCAGGTGTCGCGGAGGGTGACGGTGCGGTTGAAGACCAGCGCGTCGGCGGTCGACTCCACGCGGTCGGAGCAGAAGTAGCCGAGGCGCTCGAACTGGTAGTGGCTCCCCGGCGCGTCGCCGCGCACCGACGGCTCGATCACCGCGTCGCGGACGACGACGAGCGAATCGGGGTTGAGGTAGTCCTTGAAGTCGCCCTCGCCGCCGTCCGGATCGGGGACGGTGAAGAGGCGGTCGTAGAGCCGCACCTCGCAGGGCAGGGCGTGCGCCGCGGACACCCACTGGATCGTCCCCTTCACCTGGCGCCCGTCCGGCGTGGTCCCGCCGCGCGTGTCGGGGTCGTAGCTGCAGCGCAGCTCCACGATCTCGCCCTGCTCGTCCTTCACCACCTGGTCGCAGCGGATCACGTAGCCGTAGCGCAGCCGCACCTCGGCGCCGGGCGACAGGCGGTAGAAGCCCTTCGGCGGGCTCTCCATGAAGTCGTCGCGGTCGATGTAGAGCTCGCGCGAGAAGGGCAGGGGGCGCGACCCCTCCTTCGGCACGTCGTGCGGCCAGTAGGGCGCGGCCAGCTCCTCCGTCTGCCCCTCGGGGTAGTTGGTGAGGACCACGCGCAGCGGCTTCAGCACGCACAGCACCCGCGGCGCCCGGTGGTTCAGGTCGTCGCGGATGGCGTGCTCCAGGCGCGAGAGCTCGATCAGGTTCTCCGCCTTCGCGATCCCCACGCCGTCCCAGAAGGCGCGGATGGACTCAGGCGTGGCGCCGCGGCGGCGCAGCCCCGCCAGGGTCGGCATGCGCGGGTCGTCCCATCCGCTCACGTATCCGCCCTTCACCAGCTCGAGCAGCTTGCGCTTGCTGGTGACCATGTACTCCACGTTCCCGCGCGCGAACTCGTACTGGTGCGGGCGGGCGGGCTCGCGGCCGCGCGAGCGCTCGAAGCCCTGCCAGCGCTCCACCGCCCAGTCGTACAGCGCGCGGTTGTTGTCGAACTCCAGCGTGCAGAACGAGTGGGTGATCCCCTCGATGGCGTCTTCGATGGGGTGCGCGTAGTCGTACAGCGGGTAGATGCACCACGCGTCGCCGGTGCGGTAGTGGTGCGCGTGGCGAATGCGGTAGAGGACGGGGTCGCGGAGCAGCATGTTGGGCGCCGCCATGTCGATCCGGCCGCGCAGCACGTGCGCGCCGTCCTCGAACTCGCCCGCGCGCATGCGGCGGAAGAGGTCCAGGCTCTCCTCCGGCGTCCGCTCCGCGAAGCGGCTGCGGCGCCCGGGCTCCGTCACCGTGCCGCGGAGCTCGCGGATCTCCTCCTCGCTGGCGCTGTCGACGTACGCCTCGCCCTGCGTCACCAGGTACTCGGCGAAGGCGTACATGTCCTCGAAGTAGTCGGCCGCGTAGTAGAGGTGCTCGCCCCAGTCGTAGCCCAGCCACTTCACGATGTCGAGGATGGACTCGACGTAGACCACGTCCTCGGTCTCCGGATTGGTGTCGTCGAAGCGGAGGTGGCAGCGCCCCCCCGTCTCCGCCGCGATCCCGAAGTCGACGCCGATCGCCTTCGCGTGGCCGAGGTGGAGGTACCCGTTCGGCTCCGGCGGGAAGCGCGTGACGACGGTCCGGTACCGTCCCTCCCGCAGGTCCTCCGCGACGATGGCGCGCAGGAAGTCGAGCCCCTCGCGCTCGGCGAAAGGAGGGGTCCCGGAAGTCGATGCCGTGCTGGTGCGATCCACGTGCGATTCCGACGAAAAGTTGGCCCGCGCCCGGCCGCCGGCGGGACGTCTCCGGGCCGACGCAAACAGTCGGGGAGAATAGCGGGAGATCGGGGGATCTACAACCGAGCGCCGGCGGAGGCGCGATCATGGCCGCTCCTGCCCCGACATGGACCCTGGCGCCGGTCGTGCGGTATCTGCATCACCCGTTTCCCGATCACGCCTGCTGTCGACCACACGCAAGGAATCGCGATGACGATTCGAATCCCCGCGCTCGCCGTGCTCGCCGCGTGCGCCGCGGCCGCGTGCACGCCCGCGGTGCCGGCCTCCACACCCGTCCCCGCTCCCGAGCCGCCCGAGTCTGCCGCGATCGCGCCGATGGCCGAGCTGGTGCACGACATCCACTCGTATGCCCGACCCAACGAGGCGCGGGTGACGCACGTCGAGCTGGACCTCACCACCGACTTCGCCGCGAAGACGCTCTCCGGCACCGCCACGCTCGACGTGCAGGCCGCGCCCGGCGTCGGCGAGATCGTGCTCGACACGAAGAACCTGGCGATCCGCCGGGTGACCGACACCGCCGGGCAGCGGGTGCCCTGGATCATGGGCCTGGCGGACTCCATCCTCGGGCGCCCGCTGACCGTCGTGCTCGGGCCGGGGACGCGGAAGATCGTCGTGGAATACTCGACCAGCCCCACCGCCGCCGCGCTGCAGTGGCTCAGCCCCGAGCAGACGGCCGGGAAGCAGCACCCGTACCTGTTCTCGCAGGGCGAGGCGATCCTCACCCGCACCTGGATCCCCACGCAGGACAGCCCCGGCATCCGGCAGACGTACGCCGCGCGCATCACCGTCCCCGCGGAGCTGAAGGCGGTGATGAGCGCGGAGATGCTGACGCCCGATGGCGAGCCGGCCGGGGCGGGGCGCCACGCCTACCGCTTCCGCATGGACCACCCGGTGCCGCCGTACCTGATCGCGCTGGCGGTGGGCGACCTCGCCTTCCGTTCGCTGGGCCCGCGGACGGGCGTGTGGACCGAGCCGGCGGTGCTGGAGCGCGCCGCCAGCGAGTTCGCCGAGCTGGAGAAGTTCGTCGACGCGGCCGAGGGGCTGTACGGGCCCTACCGCTGGGGGCGCTACGACCTGCTGGTGCTGCCGCCGTCGTTCCCGTTCGGGGGGATGGAGAACCCGCGGCTCACCTTCGCCACGCCCACGGTGCTCGCGGGCGACCGCTCGCTGGTGTCGCTGGTGGCGCACGAGCTGGCCCACTCGTGGTCCGGCAACCTGGTGACCAACGCGACTTGGAGCGACTTCTGGCTGAACGAGGGGTTCACCACCTACTTCGAGAACCGCATCATGGAGGCGCTGTACGGCCGCGAGCGCGCCGCCATGCTGGCGAGCCTGGGCTGGCAGGAGCTGCAGGACGCGGTGAAGGAGCTCGGCGGCCCCACCGGCCCCGACACGCGGCTGCACCTCGACCTCGCCGGCCGCGACCCCGACGAGGGAACCACCAACATCGCCTACGAGAAGGGCGCCGCCTTCCTGCGCACCATCGAGCAGGCGGTGGGGCGCCCGCGATGGGATGCCTATCTCCGCTCGTACTTCGACCGGCACGCCTTCCAGCCGGCGACCACGGAGGGCTTCCTGGCCGACCTGCGCGCCAACCTGATCCGCGGCGACGCCGAGCTGGAGCGGCGCATCGACCCCGACCGGTGGGCGTATCAGCCCGGCGTCCCGTCCAACGCCGTGCAGCCGCGCTCCGACGCCTTCACCCGGGTGGAGGCGCAGGCGGCGGCGTTCGTGGCCGGCACCCCCGCCGCGCGGCTGCAGACGTCCGGGTGGAGCACGCAGGAGTGGCAGCACTTCCTCGGCGCGCTGCCGCAGCGCATGACGCCGGCGCAGCTCGCGGACCTGGACCGCGCGTTCAGCCTCTCGGCGCAGGGGAACAGCGAGATCCTCTTCGCCTGGCTGACGATCGCCGTGCGCCACCGCTACGAGCCGGCGGTGCCGGCGCTGGAGCGGTTCCTCACCACGCAGGGCCGGCGCAAGTTCGTTCGGCCGCTGTACGCCGGGCTGATGGAGCAGGGCGACTGGGGCCAGGCGCTCGCCCGCCGCATCTACCGGCAGGCGCGCCCCGGCTACCACCCCGTCACCTCCGGCTCGGTGGACGCCATCGTCAAGTAAGAGAGTGGGCTCACGCAGGGATGCCGGGAGACGCCTGTCTCTCGGCGTCTTCGCGTTCTCCGGGTGATAACAGATGTTGGAAAGCAACGTGGACAGGGAGTCCCTTCCGTGCCCAAACGTATCGATTTATGATGGCAGTCCCGTCGTTTTCGGTCACCCGGACCCGGAGGGACAGCATGACCTGCGTCGAAAAGCCCTACCCCTGTGACGAGGTGTACGAGTACGCGCTCACGGGGGCCCAGGTGGAGCCGGGT
>DASYJZ010000556.1:0-1675 GCA_035995965.1 Longimicrobium sp.
GTCCATCGTGTGTGACTCCATCCGCCGGTGGCGGTGCAAGCCGCGCACCGGGGCCCCGCGCAGCGCCCCCGGAGTGGCGCCAGGGGCGATCGCACGTATGTTGCCCGTTCCTTCGCGCGGGCGAGCCATCAGGAGGTGCGGGTTGATCGAGGCGGTGGTGTTCGACTTCGACGGGCTGGTGTTCGACAGCGAGACCCACGAGTACGAGACCGTGCTCGAGCTCTTCGCCGAGCACGGCGCCGAGTTGCCGCTGGAGGTGTGGGGGCAGTGCGTGGGGCGCGAGCCGGGGTTCTTCGACCCGTACGCCTACCTGGCCGAGCGCACCGGCGGCCCGGTGGATCGCGACGCGCTGGAGGCGCGGCGGCGCACCGCGTTCCAGGCACGGGTGGAGCGCTCCGGCGCCATCCCGGGGGTGGAGGAGGCGCTGCGGGCAGCGCGGTCGCTCGGGCTCAGGGTGGGCCTCGCCTCCAGCTCCACGCGCGACTGGGTCGAGCCGCAGCTCAGGCGCCTGGGGCTCTGGCACTACTTCGAGTGCGTGCGCACCCGCGAGGACGTCGAACGGGCCAAGCCGGACCCGGAGCTGTACCGCAGCGTGCTGCGCTGCCTCGGCGTGGAGCCGGGGAGCGCCGTCGCCTTCGAAGACTCGCCCAACGGCGCGCTCGCCGCCACCCGCGCTGGGATGTACTGCGTGATCGTCCCCAACCCGGTCACGGCCACGCTCGCGTTCGGCGACCACCACGTGCGGCTGGAATCGCTCATGCAGGCGGAGTTGGCCGACCTGCTCGCGCGCATCGAGGCCGGCGCCGCGGAAGCACCCGGCGGCGACCCTGCCGTGATTCAACCGACTTACCGACCGGAGGACCCCGCGTGACCCGCCGAACCCATCTTCCCGCGCTCGCGATCGCCGCCTGCCTGCTCCCCGCGGTCGTGGCGGCGCAGCGCACCCCCGTGAGCCCCCATCCCACCCCGACCCCCGCCGCGGCCGCCGCGCCTCCGGCCGAGGACCCGCGCCTGCGCGAGATCGCCGCCGCCGCGCAGCCCGCGCGGATGGAGGCCGACGTGCGGCGGCTGGCAGCCTTCGGCACGCGGCACACCCTGTCCGACACGACGTCCGCCGCGCGCGGGATCGGCGCGGCGCGGCGCTGGCTGTTCGCCGAGTTCACGCGCATCTCGCAGGCGTGCGGCGGGTGCCTGGAGGTGCGCTACGTGGAGGAGGTGGTCGCCGGCGGGCAGAACCCGCGCATCCCCCGCGACACGCGCGTGGTGGACGTGGTCGCCATCCAGCGCGGCCGCGCCGACCCGGGGCGCTACGTGATCGTGCAGGGCCACTACGACTCTCGCGTGACCGACGTGATGGACAGCACCAGCGACGCGCCGGGCGCCAACGACGACGCCTCGGGGGTCGCCGTGGCGCTGGAGAGCGCGCGGGTGCTGTCCAGGCACCAGTTCGACGGGTCGATCGTCTACGCGGCGCTGGCAGGCGAGGAGCAGGGGCTGAACGGCGGCGAGATCCTGGCGCGCTTCGCCAAGGCGAACGGCTGGCGCATCGAAGGGGTGCTCAACAACGACATCGTTGGCAACTCGCGGGGGATGAACGGCGCGATCGACAACACCCGGGCCCGCGTGTTCGGCCCCGGCGTCCCCGTGAACGCGTCCCCGGCGGAGCTGCGCCGGT
>DASYJZ010000557.1:0-5506 GCA_035995965.1 Longimicrobium sp.
GAATGTCTCACACAGAGGGACCAGAGGGACCAGAGGGACCAGAGGGACCAGAGGGACCAGAGGGACCAGAGGGACCAGAACGACGCGCGCCGTTTTCTCTGGTACCTCTGGTTCCTCTGTGTGAGACGAATCGGTAGAAGCCGGTCGGCCGGCCGATCTTTCAGGCGCCCAGCCTCGCAGGTATCTTCCCGCCGCGCCGGTACGGAACCTGCCCCCGGCCGCGCCGCGAGGCCGTCCGCTCGAACACCCAGGATCGGGAGCTCCAATCGTGATCGTCGTGATGCCGGTGGCGGGGAAGGGCACGCGTCTGCGCCCCCACACCCACGTGACCCCCAAGCCGCTGCTGAAGGTCGGCGACCGGCCGGTGCTCTCCTACATCCTCGACGACATCCGCGCCCTGGACGTGCACGAGGCGGTGCTGATCACCGGGCACCTGAAGGAGAAGGTGCAGGCCTTCATGGAGTCCGAGTACCCGGACTTCCACGCCACCTACGTGGAGCAGGTGCAGCAGCGCGGCACCGCCGACGCCATCCGCCTGGCCGAGCCGTTCGTGCACGAGGACCTGCTGATCATCTTCGTGGACACGCTCTTCGACGCGGACCTCACGGTGGTCAACCGGCTCCCGGCGGACGTGGCGGGGGTGATCTGGGCCAAGGAGGTGGAGGACTATCAGCGCTTCGGGGTGATCCTCACCGACGAGAACGGCTTCATGCAGAAGATCATCGAGAAGCCGAAGGAGCCCGTCAGCAAGCTGGCCAACATCGGCCTGTACTACATCCGCGACTGGAGGCTGCTCTTCGAGGGGATCCACTGGGTGATGGAACAGCCCACCGGCCCGGGCGGCGAGTTCTTCCTCACCGACGTCTTCCAGTACATGGTGGACCACGGGGCGAAGCTCAAGGTCGAGGAGGTGCAGGGGTGGTACGACGCCGGCAAGCCCGAGACGCTGCTGGAGACCAACCTGCAGGTCCTCTCCACCTCCCGCGGCAAGTCGCCCGCGGCGAAGGAGGGGGTGACCATCCGCGAGCCGGTGCACGTGGCCGACGGCGTGGAGCTGGAGGCGTGCGAGATCGGCCCCAACGTCAGCATCGGCGCCGGGTCGAAGGTTCGCCGCTCGAAGCTGCGCGACACCATCGTGGGGGAGGGGAGCGAGATCGAGGGCTGCGACCTGCACGACTCGCTGATCGGCAGCAGCGTGAAGGTGAAGGGCGTCACCGGCCAGGTGGACCTGGGCGACCACTCGGCGGTGGCGAACGGCTGACGCGCCGGCCCGCCACCGACGCCGAAGCCCCCGTCCCGGATGCGTCCGGGCGGGGGCTTCGGCGTCCGTGCGCGACGATGCGCTCAGGGGCAGTTGTCGTAAGGGTTGCAGGTGCAGGTGTACACGCACGACTGCTGCCCGCACGAATCGAAGTTCGTGACGCAGAAGTAGGTGCCGCACACCCCGTCGCAGCTGTCCCAGCAGGTCTGGCGGCCGTCACACGTCGGTCCGTCGATGGTCTGCGCGTGGGCGCGCACGGTTCCGGTACGGCCGCGGTCCGGCACCGCGGTGTCGAACGACTCCACCGACAGGTCGTCGAGCCGCAGCTTCGTCTTCTTCATCGCTCTCTCCCGGCACGGGTCATCCAGCCTTTGGGGAGTTCCCCGGCGTGCAGGATGGCTCGTGCCCGGGCGGAGCGGCACCCCCACGGGACGGACGGTGTGGGGGAGGGGCAGGCCGCGCGCAGGCGTGGGCGTATGGGAGCCCCCTCGCCCGCCCGGTCAGTCCATTCCCGCCGCCGCGAGGACGATCAGCAGCGCGCGCTCCACGCCCAGCGCGCCGTTCTCGTTGCTGTACCACTCGTCGGTGGTGTGGATGCCGCCCGAGTCGCCGCCCACGCCGATGGCGATGGAGGGGATGCCGAGCGCCATCGGCACGTTCGCGTCGGTCGACGAGCCGACCAGCTCCGGCTTCTGGCCCAGCGCGAAGGTGATGGCCTGGGCGGCCTGCACCAGCGGGTCCCGCTGCGGCGTCTCGCCGCTCGGCCGGTCGCCGATCACTGTCACCCGCACGGCCAGCGCCTCCGACCCGGGCCGCCGCCGCGCGTCCTCCTCGTCGACCGCGCGGGCGAGGATGGCGCGGACGCTCTCCTCCAGCCGCGGGAGCACGCCGGGCGCCTCGCTGCGCAGGTCCAGCTCCATCCACGCGCCGTCGGGGATCGCGTTGATGCTCGTCCCCCCGCCCACGCGCGCGACCGTGAGCGCGGTGCGGGTCGGCTCCGGCAGCCCCATCGCCGCCATTCGCGCCGCCGCCGCGCCGAGCGCCACGATCGGGTTCGGTGCGCCGCGGTCGGCCCACGAGTGCCCGCCGGGGCCGGAGAGCTCCACCCGCAGCCGCCGCGAGCCGATGGCGCGGTGCACGATGCGGCGCAGCCCCGAGCCGTCCAGCGCGACGAACGCGTCTGCCCCCCGCAGCTCGCCCTCGCCGCCGAAGAGGTGCTTCACACCGCGCAGGTCTCCCGCGCCCTCCTCGCCCACCGTCGCGGCGAAGACCACCGTCCTGCGCGGCCGCACCCCAGAGCCTGCGATCAGCCGCGCGACGGCCAGCATCCCCGCCAGCCCGCGCGCGTTGTCGGTGATCCCGGGGACGTAGATGCGCCCGTTCTCGCGCCGCGGCGTCAGCTCCGTCCCCGCCACGAACACCGTGTCCAGGTGCGCCGCCACCACCACCGCCCCGTCCGCGCCGCGGATGAGGCCGAGCACGTTCCCCTCCACGTCGCGGCGCACATCGGCGAGCCCCAGTTCCCTGAAGCGCTCCAGCATCCGTGCGCCCCGTGCCTCCTCGCCGAACGGCGGGGCGGGGATGGAGACCAGCTCGAGCTGCTCGGCGAGCGTTTGGGCGTCCGTCTCCCGCGCGAGCGCGCGCAACGCCCTCAGGCGCGGGTCGCTGAGGACGGCGGGAGGGGCGGTGCTGGAGATCATCGGCCGAGGCCGGAAACGCAGGAGGAGTTCTTCAACACCTTCAACGCGCTGCACACACGGTCAGATCGTGCTCACCACCGACAGAGGTGATGCGGGGCCGCGGAAGATGCCCGGCCGCGGAGGCGGTGTCAACGCATCATGGCTCACCGTGAATCCACAAACGGCCTCTCAAATCTCGAGCGGATCGACCGAAGGACTGCTCGACAACTACTACTATCACTGCCTCCCCTACCTTTGCGTGCTCATCCATCATGTGAACCTCGCTGGTGGTCCTCCCGTGCCAAGGATTTCCAGTGATTATGCGCTATGAGTGTCCGACCTCATCCTTGGCGATCCGCCGTACGCCAGACCAGGACACAGCGGACAAGGCTTGCGGGTGGTTCAGGCGCAAGTGTTTGTCAATCCAGATCTTTAGGTCGCCAAGCCTCGCATCCGTGTGAGTGGCGCATCGTGACGCACCTTTGTGGGGATGGGGCCTTATAGCGAGTACATTTCGTGGTGGTCGGGAGGAGGACAGCTATTCTTCTTGGAGACCGTATTCCCGAACGACCGAGGGTGAGGAGATGGCTCGGACGCGAGAAGAGCAGACCCAACAACAGCTCGACCTCTCTACGAAGAGCTTGCGGATGCGCGGCGACGGAAGCGCAATCCACCTGGGGATGGTGGTGAGCTTCGGACTCGTAGCGGCCCTGCCGTTCGTCCTCGACCGCTTCTCAGGTTCCGGCACACTCGCCCTTGCGGTGGTGCTCGCGACGCTCGTGCTGATCGCGTTCGTCGTCGATCGCGTTGCTCCACGGAACGCAAAGCGGGGGCAGCATCGCCCGTTTCGTTCGAACGCACGGCCCGCTAAGATTCCGGTTCCCGGCCGCCGAGCCGTGCCGAGCCCCAACGTCGACCCGCCGACCGCCACGCGCACGAGGAACGGATGCAGGAAAGCGAGCTGATCCACGACTGGAACTGCGTCGAAGGCACCTTCGACTACGCCACCCGCCGCGGCGTGCAGCTGAACGACGAGACGCTGCGCGACGGGCTGCAGTCGCCGTCCGTCACCGACCCGTCGATCGACGACAAGGTGCGGCTGCTGCACCTGATGGCCGAGCTCGGCATCGCCGCGGCAGACATCGGGCTCCCGGGGGCGGGGCCGCGCGCGGTGCGCGACGTGGAGGCGCTCGCCCGCGAGATCGCCGACAACCGGCTGTCGATCGAGCCCAACTGCGCCGCGCGCACCGTCCGCGCCGACGTGCAGCCCATCGTCGACGTGTCGCAGCGGGTGGGGATCGCGATCGAGGCCGCCACCTTCATCGGCAGCTCGCCGATCCGCCAGTACGCCGAGGACTGGACGCTCGACCGGATGCTGCGCGCCACCGAGGACGCCGTGTCGTTCGCGGTGGGCGAGGGGCTCCCGGTGATGTACGTGACCGAAGACACCACCCGCGCGGCGCCCGAGGTGGTGAAGGCGCTCTACACCACGGCAATCGAGTGCGGCGCGCGGCGCATCTGCGTATGCGACACGGTGGGGCACGCCACCCCCGACGGCGTGCGCCGGCTCATCCGCTTCGTCCGGCGCGAGGTGGTGGAGCCGAGTGGCGAGGCGGTGAAGGTCGACTGGCACGGCCACCGCGACCGCGGCCTTGCCGTCGCCAACTGCCTGGCCGCGATCGAGGAGGGCGCGGACCGCATCCACGGCACCGCGCTGGGGATCGGGGAGCGCTGCGGGAACGCGGAGATGGACCTGCTGCTGGTGAACCTGAAGCTGCTCGGGCTTCACGACCGCGAGCTGTCGAAGCTGGCCGACTACGTGCGGCTGGCCGCCGAGGCGTGCCGCGTGCCCATCGCCTACAACTGGCCGGTGTTCGGCGAAGACGCCTTCCGCACCGGCACGGGCGTGCACGCCGCCGCCATCGTCAAGGCCGAGGCCAAGGGCGACGCCTGGCTGGCGGATCGCGTCTACTCGGGCGTTCCCGCGGGGTGGTTCGGCCTCAGCCAGCGCATCGAGATCTCGCCGATGAGCGGGATCAGCAACGTGCGCTACTGGCTGCGCGCCCATGGCTTGGGCGACGACGAGGCGCTGGCCGCGCACGTGTTCGAGGCCGCCAAGAGTTGCGACCACACCTACAGCGACGCCGAGGTGCTCGCCCTCTGCGCCGCCTACCGCGCCTCACGGACGGCGCCCGCCGGCGCCGCCGCGTGACGGAGAGCCCCGGCGTCGCGCCCGCGGTCGACGTCTACTGGCTCCCGTACTGCTCTGCATGTTTTTGTAACCACGCCTCGGAAAGTGAAGGCGTAGCAAGGCAGTTCCACGCCAACGACCTCGTATTTCCGAACGTGGATGCGGGTGCGAGCGCCCTCCAGCATCAGCCGCTTCGCCTCCCGCTCGAGGAAGGCGTACTCCGCCAGCATGAGTGCGAGAGTGGCGACGTCCTCCCTGCCCAGGCTCGGAGTTGGGGCGGCCGGCTCCCGCTTCAGCAGCGCCGCGGCGGCCGCGGACTTCTCCGTGATTTCCCCCAGCTCCTGGTCTCGGCGGTCCGTGAGATGATGCCGTCCA
>DASYJZ010000558.1:0-4846 GCA_035995965.1 Longimicrobium sp.
CCTCCAACCGGCGGCGCTGGGGCGGTCTTCGCACGGCCGCTCGCAGGCTGCGCCGCCGCCGAGGCCACCCACCCTCGCCCGGTACGGGAGAGGGTTTGCGCTCTCAGGCGCAGGGAGAGGGCGCCACGGCCGCGGACGCGCAACAAACTCCGGACCCGGGAGAAAACCGCTCTAGATCCCTCGGCCCTGCGGACCTCGTCGCGCCGGCGGTTTCAGCGTCCTCGGGCACTCGGGATGACACTGGTGAGCATTCGGCCCTTCTGCCGTTGCCGTACCTCTCCCATGTCGTTTGGGAGAGGTCGAAAAAAGGCGATCAGCAGTACCGATCGCCTTTTTCGGGTGAGGGGTGTCGTGGACGGTGAAACGAACTGCGGACGCCGCGGGTAGATTCGCCCGCACCCACCGCACCCCGCCGCACCGCTGCAGGAGACTCGCAGGATGAACACCCTCCCACCGTCCAGCGCCGTTCGCATCCTTCCGCTCTGCGCCCTCGCCGCGCTCGCGGCGTGCAACGGCGACGGGACCGCCTCGCAGCGGCTGACCCCCGGCCAGGTGCAGGGGGTGTACAGCGTCTGCTCGCTGCGCTTCACCCCGACCCAGACGGCGTTCCCGGTGGCCAACCTGCTGGCGACGGTGGTGAACACCACGCCGCCGGCGCCCAAGCAGCCGCCCTCGCTCACCTTGGGCGGACAGGCGAACGTGTACCAGCTCATCTACACGCGCCGCAGCGACAACTTCCTGCAGCAGCTCAACGGCAGCGTGGACCTCCGCCAGTCCGAGGTCGCCGTCGACTTCCCCGACGAGTCGCAGAGCGAGGTCGTGCGCGAGTTGCTGCTGCCGCCGGCGCTGGCGTTCACCTTCGCCGACGGGCCGAAGCGGCTGACCTCCGCGGGGAGCCTCACCTACTCCGTGCGCCGTAGCGACTACGCGCGCGCCGCCGCGATCAGCGAAGTGGGGCTGCAGGAGCGCATCTCCGGCCGCCTCGACGCGACCTTCACCACCGGCGCCTGCCCCTGACACCGTCGACGGAAGCAGAAGCGAAACGAACCTGTTCCGCCAGTGTAATCTGCCGTGGGGATGCTCTCCTGCTCCGGCGCGGAGGATGGGCGATGAGAAATGCCTTGGTGATGGCGTGCGCGGCGGTGCTGGCGGGGTGCAGCGGCGACCCGGGGACGGGCGCCGCGGCGCTGAAGCCGGCCGACGTGCAGGGGGTCTACTTCATCTGCACGCTGCGCTTCACGCCGGTGCAGACGGCGCTCCCGGCGGTGGACCTGCTGGCCCGCGTGATCGACCCCGCGCCGACGCCGCCGGCGCAGGGGGCGAGCCTCACGCTGAGCGGCGCCGCGCCGGAGTTCGAGCTGGTGTACTCGCACCGCGGCGACGCCACCCTCCGGCAGGTGCGCGGCGACGTGGAGTTCGGCTCGGGCTCGGTGTTCCTGTTCCTGACCTCGCAGTCGCCCACCATCATCCAGCAGGAGGCGCTCCTCCCGCCCTACCACCTGGACCTGGTCTACCACGCGTCCCCCCGGCGCCTGACGGCCGGCGACGAGGTGGGCGCCTACGACGTGCGCCGCTCGGACTACACGCGCGCCGCCGGGATCAGCGAGGAAGGGCTGCAGGACCGCATCCGCGGGCACGTGACCGCCTCGTTCTCGGCCCAGGCGTGCGGCTGAGCTGAAGCATGGGTTCAAGCAAAAAGCCTGATTTCACACGGGGTCGTTGACTCCGTGTGAGGCCCGTTCTTTTTCAGGATCGGTGTAACACCAGACGTGGCAATGCCGGGGATGACAGAGACGGGTCCCGGGGCGTAGTTCCGGGCCCCGTTCCGTTCGGGGGATGAACGACGGTATCTTGCGCCGCATGACGATTCGATCCGCGCCCGCGCTCCTGCTGCTCCTCGCGGCCTTCGCGCGCCCAGCCGCCGCGCAGCAAGCGGAGGGGCCCTGGAACACCGACCGCGCGCTGGAGCTGATCCGGCACGCGCAGGAGCGGCGCACGCAGTCGCTCGCCGACACCGGGATGGTCGACTACCAGGCCGACGCCCGCGGCTACGTCTACTTCTACCTGGACCGGCGCGACATCGACGAGCGCACCCTGGTGAAGACCGACCAGGTGGCGCTGCAGGTCTTCTGGAAGGCACCCAATCAAACGAAGCAGGTGATCGTGGGGCTGCGCGACCAGAAGCGGCTCCCCACCAACATCCACTACCACCTGGACCACCTGGCGGTGGTGCAGGACAACTTCGGCGACCGCATCCGCATCGGCGACGGCGACGAGGTGGCCGACGTGCTGCACCCCGCCGCGCCCGGCGCCGACCGCTTCTACGACTACCGCCTGGCCGACTCGCTCTCCATCCGCGTCCCCGGCGCGGGGGAGGCGGTGCGCGTGTACCGGGTGGAGGTGAAGCCGAAGGACGCGGGTGAGCACGCGCTGGTGGGTGCCGTCTACGTGGACCGGCGGGCAGGCGACATCGTGCGGATGGAATTCACCTTCACCCGCTCCAGCTACGTGGACCGCGAACTGGACTACATCAACATCTCGCTGGAAAACGGCCTCTGGAAGGGGCGCTTCTGGCTCCCCAACCGGCAGCAGGTAGAGATCCGCCGGCAGCTCCCCGAGCTCGGCTTCCCCGCGGGGGGCGTGATCCGCGGGACGATGACCATCAACCGCTACCGCTTCAACCTGGGGCTGCCGGACTGGCGCTTCAACGGCCCGCGGGTGACGATGGTGCCGGATGCGCAGGCCCGCCGCTTCGCCTTCGAGCAGCCGATCGACGCGGAGCTGCGCGACCTGGGGATCGGCCCCGCGGTGGAGCTGGGCGAGATCCGCAAGCAGGCGGCGAACCTGATCCGCGAGCACGTGCTGAGCGGCCTCCCCGCCACGCGGCTGGACGTCCCCGCCGCGAGCACCATCGCGCGCTACAACCGCGCCGAGGGCCTCGCCGTGGGCTTCGGGGTGCGCTCGAACCCGCGCGAGCAGGTGGCGCTGGACCTCTACGGCGGCTGGGCGTTCGGCCCCATGCACCCGCTGGCCCGCGCCGACGCGGTGCTCACCCGCCCCGGCCTGCGGCTGGGCGCCTCGGGGTTCGTCGACCACCCGCGCGACGTGGCGGTCGGCCCGGTGATCTCGGGGATGATGAACACCCTCTCGTCCGCGCTGGCCGGGCGCGACTACTCCGACCTGTTCTACGCCAGCGGCGGCACGCTGCAGCTCGAGCGCCCGGTGCTGCGCGGCTGGACGGGCACCCTCGCCGCGCGCGTGGAAGACCAGCGCAGCGCGCGCCTGGAGACGGCGGTGAGCGCCGCCGGCGACTTCCGCCCCGTGCACGCGATCGACGACGGGATGTTCTACGGTGGCGCGCTCTCCCTCTCGCACCGCTCGCCGTCGGGGCGGGCACTGGCGTGGAGCGCCTCGGTCGGCGCGGACGGCGGGCACCTGAGCGACCGCGGCGTTCACCTCGGCCCGCCGCCGACGTTCGACTTCGTGCGCCCGCGGCTCGACCTGGGCCTGACGCGCCGCTGGCACCAGGCGGACGGGCGGGTGGACCTGGAGCTCTCCGCGGGGGCGGCGGCGGGGACGCTGCCGCGGCAGGCGCTGTACCTGGTCGGCGGCCGGGGGACGCTGCCGGGCTACGAGTTCCGCGCGTACGGCGGCGACCGCTTCGCCACGCTGCGCACCACCGCCTCGGCGGAGCTGTGGGCGCCGTTCGTCCGCGGCCGCCTCCTCGCCGCCGCCGGCTGGGCGGACGTGGGCGGCTCCGGCCGCGACGCGCTCTCCGCCTGGGGCGCGCTCCCGATGACCGCCCCGAAGTACGGCGCCGGCGCGGGCGTCGGGCTCTTCTACGACATCCTGCGGGTCGACGTGGCGCGCGGGCTGAGCACCGGCGGCCGCTGGGAGCTGATCATCGAGGCGAACCCGAGCTTCTGGGACTTTTTGTAGAAAGGGAAAGGCGCTGATTTCAGGTGGATTCCCGGCAAGGTTTGACGATTTTTCGAGTGGTTTGGCGGTTCTTGCGTGTGAATATGCGAGTAAACTCGCGGCTACAAAGGCACACAGTCCGCCTTCGCGGACTCCAGCCGCAGGTCACCAGAGAGGTCGTGGCCCTGATGATGACCGAAGGGCCTGAAGTGAAGGCTGCGCCTCTCGCGCGAATCTCAATTTTGCCCGATTCCAATCCTTCCGATCAAGTGTGCATTCGTGCAAGAACCCAAAGACGTCATCCTGAGCGATCCGCTCTCGTGCCTGGGAACGGGTCGTTTTGCTGTTGATGTCCGCGAAGGCGGACTGCATGCAGTTGTAGCCGCGAGTTTACTCGCATATTCCACACGAGAAACTCCCCGGACGTGGCCCGAGCAGGCGCCGCCCGGTAGTTTCTCCCGATGATCGACGCCTTCCACCTCCCCGCGCTCCCCGACGTGCCGACGACCTCGCGGTCGTACGGTGAGGGGGAGGGCGCGTTCGAGCTGCGCATCCCCCGGCTTAGACCGGCGCTCCTGCGCGAGCAGGTGCGGGCGCTGGCGGCCGCGCGCGCGCGCGGGCTGGAGCGCCGGCCCGTGGCGGAGATCGTCGCCGTGATCGACCGCGTCGCCGCGCGGCTGTTGGACCCCGCGGATGAGCTCAGGATCACGGCCGAGCGCGCGCTGCCGGCGCTCACCCGCTACTCGCCGGAGATGGTGCGGCGGGTGCTGGACCGGATGGCGGCGGACTGGCGCGCGGAGCCGCTCACCGAGTTGCTGCGCGCGGAGTTCGGCGACCCCGACGTGCTCGACGGCTTCCGGCCGGACGCGCGCGGCCGCGGCCGGCTGGCGGCCTTCGGCCCGGGGCTGGCGGCGCACGTGTTCAGCGG
>DASYJZ010000559.1:0-2567 GCA_035995965.1 Longimicrobium sp.
TGCAGGCTCGCGCTGTTGACGAAGGTGATGGTGCAGCGGAAGGTGCCGTCGGCCGGCGTGCCGCCCACCAGCGTGTTCGAGCTGCAGCGCCGGGCCTCGGCGCCGTCCTGCAGCAGGAACACATAGATGGCGCTCGCGCCGGCCCCGGGGTCGCTCACCCGTACGTCGAAGGTCACCGTTGCCTGGGCGCCGGTCACCTGCACCGGGTCGGGCGCGAACGAGAGCCCGATCACCGTGGGCGGCGTGGTGTCCGCCGCCCGGGTGCTCGTCACCTTCAGCACGGTGTCGAAGCCCGCGGCCGCGAGCGCGGCGGTGCCGTAGGGCGCCGTGCCCCCGAAGCCCACCGAGGTGACGGTGTACGGCCCCGCCGGGGTGGAGGGCTGCAGGCCGAGCGTACAGCGGAAGGTCATCACCCCGGCGGCGTCCACGCTGCCAGGGCCGGCCACGCCGCAGTTGATCGAGTTCCCGGCCTGGTTGACGAGCGTCACCGCGGCGCCGTCCGCCCGGTACCCGTTGGTCACCCGGAACACCGCCTGCACCTGCGCGAAGGTGGTCCGCACGTCGACCGAGTCGGGGACGAGGTCGAAGCCCACCAGCGTGGGGGGCGTGGTGTCCACGTTCACCTGGAGCGAGGTGTCGAAGCCCCGGCCCGCGAGGTCGCCCGCGTTGTAGAGCAGGTACACGCCGCGGGAGTCGTACAGCCCCAGCCACACCTGCAGCGTGCCTGGCTGGAGGGCCGACGAGTTCTTGAAGCCGATGGCGCACTGCAGGGTGGCGTCGGTCGGCGTTCCCTCCGCGCGCGTCGAGCACCGCCCCACCTCGCCTCCCTGCGGGCTCATCAGGAAGATGTACATCCCCCCCACGCCGGTCGCGTCGGTCGCGCGCACGGTGAAGGTGACGCTGGCGCCGGCGCCCACCACCTGCACCGGGTCGGGCGCGAACGACAGCCCCACCGGCACCGGCGCCTGGCCGTCGCCCTGCGGCAGGGCCGCGACCGCCAGCCGCGACTCGAACCCGGCCGCCTGGAGCTGCGCCGTGGTGAACGCCGTCTGGTTCACGGTGACGGTGGTGACGGTGTACACGCCCCCCCGCGTCGTGGTCGGCACCCCCACGGTGCAGACGAAGGTGCCCACCCCGGCCGCGTCGGTGGAGGTCGGCAGCGCGGCCGAGCAGCCGAGCTGCGCGCCGGCCTCGTTCACCAGGACCACGGAGACGCCGGTCACCAGGAAGGCGCTGCTGACGCGCAGGGTGAACTGCGCGGTGGTGCCGGCGGTGCGCACGTCCACCGAGTCGGGGTCGATGGAGAGCCCCACCAGCGCCGGGGTGGGGGTGGCGCGCGTCAGCGTGACCGTGGCCGTGCCGCGGTTCCCCGCCGCGTCGTAGGCGTAGAACGCGATCGTGTTCTGCCCCAGCGCCAGCGGCACCGTCACCGTGAACGACACCGACGTCCCCGGGGTGATGGCGACCGCCGCTTCCGCGCCCCCGTTCACCTGCACCGTCACCCGCGCCACCCCGGCCGAGTCGGCCGCGGTGCCGGAGAGGGTGGCCGTGGCGGTGGTCACGGTGCTCCCCGGCGCGGGCGATTGCACCTGCACCGAGGGCGCGGTGGCGTCCGGACGGGTCTGGGTGGGGCTGTCGCATCCCGCGAGGACCCACCCGGCGGCGAGCAGGGCGGTGAGTGGGCGAGAGGACAGTCGCATGGGGCCTCGGTCAGGATGGTTTCCGGCGCGGCGGCGGCGTGGCGCTCCCAGGAAGGCACCACTGGCGTGAATTGTAACAGCATGCAGCGCGCCGAGATGACGCACCCCGCCAGGGACGCTCCGAAGCGGCTCTAACCCGAGAAACCAGGGAGGACCAGGGGGAACGCATGCGGTTCACCTGGTCCCCCTGGTTCCTCCGTGTGAGACGATTTTTTTCTTTTCGGTTCGTCCAGTACCTCAGACTCCGACCGGCGTCTCGTCCTCGACGGGGGCCGGCGCGTCCACGGTGCGGAAGGAGAGCTGCGCGGTTCCGGGCGCACGGTCCACCACGATGGTGTCGCCGTCGTCGAACTCGCCTTCCAGCACGCGGATGGCCAGCGGGTTCTGCACCAGCCGCTGGATGGCGCGCTTCAGCGGACGCGCGCCGTAGGCGGGGTCGTAGCCCTCCTCGGCGATCAGCTCCTTGGCCCAGTCGGTCAGCCGCAGGGTGATCTTGCGCTCGGCCAGGAGCTTCTCCAGCCGGCGCAGCTGCAGGTCCACGATGGTCTTCAGGTCGCCGCGGCCCAGCGGCTTGAACACGATCACCTCGTCCACCCGGTTCAGGAACTCGGGGCGGAAGTGGCGCTGCATCTCGCCCAGCACCATGCGCTCCACCTCTTCGCGGATGGCCGGGTTCTCCATCCGCCCGGCGTGCTCCAGGATGGTGGGGCTGCCGATGTTGCTGGTCATGATGATGACCGTGTTGCGGAAGTTCACCGTGCGCCCCTGGCTGTCGGTGACCCGGCCGTCGTCCAGGATCTGCAAGAGGACGTTGAACACGTCCGGGTGCGCCTTCTCGATCTCGTCGAAGAGCACCACGCTGTACGG
>DASYJZ010000560.1:0-12248 GCA_035995965.1 Longimicrobium sp.
CACGCGCGCGAGGTACTGCTCCGCGTCCATGGGAACCGTTTGCAGGAAGTCGAGCATCGTGTCGCGCTCCCGGTTCATCAGCAGCACGATCTCGCCGCCGTTCTTGCTGATGCTGAAGCCGCGCCAGAAAGCCCTCGTGCGGGCCGGTCCCGGCGCGCCTGCCGTGGCGGTTCGGCTCGCGAGAAGGGTGTCGTGCGCATCGATCGTGAGATCACCCTCGAGCGTGCTGATGTGCTGCCCGTCGGACACGACCGCGCCGGTCAGGTCGATGCGGTGATCGGTTCGGTTGTAGAGCTGGATCCAGCTGGCTCCCCCACCGGCCGCGAGCCTCAGGAAAACGACATCTCCCGGGAGGGGCCGTGCAGCCTCGCGGGCATCGAGGAAGATCCACGTTGCTGCGAACACACCCGCGAACAACGCGATCGGCAGGACGAGGAGGCGACGGGTCATTCTCTTGCCGCGCATTGGCTCCTCCGTGGTAGGGCGCCACGGAGGTTCAGGAGCAACTCGGCGGCCAATGCGGCGGCGCGTGAAAGTGCTGGAGATTGCGGTAAAATCGTGGCACTGGCCCCCGAAGAACGTGAGGCGCGCGTGCTACACCGTGGCACGCGCGCCTCTTTCTACGCGGTGAGATCCCGCGGTCGCTACCCCTCGCGCGCTTCGTACTCCGTCTTGAGCCGCGACACCACCGTGGGGTCCGCGAGCGTCGTGGTGTCGCCGAGGGCGCGGCCCTCGGCGATGTCCTTGAGCAGGCGGCGCATGATCTTGCCGGACCGGGTCTTGGGGAGGTCGCCAGCGAAGAGGATGTCGTCGGGGCGGGCGATGGCGCCGATCTTCCGCACCACGTGGTCGCTCAGCTCCTTCTTCAGCGCCTCCGTCGGCGTCTGGCCCTCCTTCAGCGTCACGAAGGCGGCGACGGCCTGGCCCTTGAGCTCATGCGCCTTGCCGACCACGGCGGCCTCGGCCACGGCCGGGTGGTCCACCAGCGCGCTCTCCACCTCCATGGTGCCGATGCGGTGGCCGGCCACGTTCAGCACGTCGTCGATGCGGCCGATCACCCAGTAGTAGCCGCGGGAATCCCGCTTGGCCCCGTCGCCGGGGAAGTAGACGGTCTCGCCGGGCTGCGCGTCGTCGCCCGCGCCCACCGTCTTTCCCTCCCACTTGGTCCAGTACGTCGTCCGGTAGCGCTCGGGGTCGCCCCAGATGCCGCGCAGCATCGCCGGCCAGGGGCGACGGATGGCCAGGAATCCCCCGCCCTCGCGCACCACCTCGCCGTTCAGCGTGAGGATCTCCGCGCGGATGCCGGGGAAGGGCGTGGTGGCCGAGCCGGGGACGGTGGAGGTGATGCCGGGGAGCGGGGTGATCATGATCGCGCCCGTCTCCGTCTGCCACCACGTGTCCACGATCGGGCAGCGCTCGTGGCCGATGGTCTGGTGGTACCAGATCCACGCCTCGGGGTTGATGGGCTCGCCCACGGTGCCGAGCAGGCGCAGCGAGGAAAGGTCGTACCTGGAGGGCCAGTCGGTGCCCCACTTCATGAACGCGCGGATGGCGGTGGGCGCGGTGTAGAAGATGGTGACGCGGTAGTCTTCCACGATCTTCCAGAAGCGCGCCCGGTCGGGCCAGTCGGGCGCGCCCTCGTACATGACCACGGTGGCGCCGTTCGCCAGCGGGCCGTAGACGATGTAGGAGTGCCCCGTGACCCATCCCACGTCCGCCGTGCACCAGTAGACGTCGTCGTCCTTGAGGTCGAAGACCAGGTTCGTCGTGGCCAGGCACTGGGTGAGGTAGCCGCCGGTGGTGTGCATGATCCCCTTCGGCTTCCCCGTGGTGCCGGAGGTGTAGAGGATGTACAGCAGGTCCTCGCTGTCCATCTCCTCCGCCGCGCACTCCGGGTCCTCGCCGCCCACCAGGTCGTGCCACCAGACGTCGCGCCCCGCCTTCATCCTGGCGTCGCCCAGCGCCTCGCCCGCGGAGCCGCAGCGGGCGACGACGACCACGTGCTCGATGGTGGGGCAGCCGCCCTCCTCCTCCACTGCCTCGTCTGCCGCGCGCTTGAGCGCCACCACGCCGCCGCGCCGGTACCCGCCGTCGGCCGTGATCAGCACGCGCGCCTCGGCGTCGCGGATGCGGTCGCGCAGGCTCTCGGCCGAGAAGCCGCCGAACACCACCGAGTGCGGCGCGCCGATGCGGGCGCAGGCCAGCATGGCGATGGCGGCCTCGGGGACCATGGGGAGGTAGATGGCCACGCGGTCGCCCTTCTTCACCCCCAGCCGCCGCAGCGCGTTGGCGGCGCGTCCCACCTCGCGGTGCAGGTCGGCGTAGGTGTAGGTGCGCCGGTCGCCCGGCTCGCCCTCCCAGAGCAGCGCCGTCTTCCCCCCACGGCCGGCCTGGACGTGGCGGTCCAGGCAGTTGTGGCTGGCGTTCAGCCTTCCGCCGACGAACCACTTCGCGTACGGCGGCTCCCACTCCAGCACGCGGTCCCAGCGGCGGAACCAGTCCAGCCGCTCCGCCCACTCCGCCCAGTACGCCTCGGGGTCCGCCTCCGCCCGCGCGTAGACGCCGGGGTCGCGCGCGTTGGCCTGTGCGGCGAACTCCGGCGGCGGCGGGAAGGTGCGGTCTTCCTGGAGGAGGGAGGAGAGGGACGGTTCCGTCGATGACATCAGCGGGTCTCCTGCGGGAGCGCGGGATTCGGTCTGGTTCGCCAGCCATGGGGGACGGGATGATGCGTCCCGCGCCGCGGGCGTCGCAAGTCCCTCGCCGGGCGCACGCGCGGGCGTTGACCGGCCGCGGGCGCGCGGCCATGTTGCACGGCGCAGAGGCCATCCCGCGCCCATGACGATCCCGCCCATGTCCGACGAAGCCCCGCTCCAGCACCCGCCCGAGTTCAAGCGCCTCTGCGACGATGCCGTCGAGGCGTTCCGCGCGCTGGCCGCGGCGGAGCCGTTCGGCCGCGGGCGATTGATCCCCGGGCTGCGGGAGATGCTGGCGCGAATCGACGAGCAGGTGGACGAGCTCGACATCCGCGATCCCGGCTTCGCGCGCGAGCAGGGGCTGCTGGTGGACGCCTCGAGCGCGCTGCAGTCCATCGACATGGACCGTGGCGGGCCGCACGTGGAGCGCTTCGTGGAGCGCGCGATCGCCGACATCCGACGCGTCGCCGGGTAGCTCCGCACCGACGGACCGTCAGGCGCACCGCGGCCCATCTCCGGTTCGGGGGATGGGCCGTGGTGTGTTGAATCGATGTCCCGATCGGGACGGGGTGGACACGAAACTCTGGCGGAGCGGCGTGGCGCGCACTATCATGCCTGCACAGCCACAATCCCAGTTCCGGAAGCGCCGCCCCCGCGGCATGCGAGCGTTTCCCTCCGCGCGACCCCCAACGAAGGAGATTCAGCCGCCGCCGCACGTGTTTCCCCAGCCGTATCGGGAACGACTCAGCAGTCCGCCCCCGGAGCCTCTTCCGGGACCTCACGACAACGGCAAACCCGGCGAAAGCCGGCGACGCAAAGCTTCGAGCCTAACGCCGCGCACGCCTGTGCCCGGCCACGGCAGTCGAGCCGCCGAAGAAGGTACCATGGCCATGCTACCAACCCGGCAATTCTCCACCCGAGTGTCCCCGCGCGCGCTCGCCGGCGCCTTCGCCGCGCTGCTCGCGCTCGCCGCGCCCGCCGCCGCGCAGAACGCGCCGCGGATGGCGCTGCTCGCGAGCTTCCCGGTGTCGCTGAACCGCGCCTCCGTGGTTGCGGAGCTCCGCGCGCGCGACCTGCTGGTGCCGGTGGAGGGCGTCTCCGCCAGCCAGCTCCACGACACCTTCAACGCCGCCCGCTCCGGCGGCCGCGTGCACGACGCCATCGACATCCACGCGCCGCGCGGCACGCACGTGCTGGCGACGACGGACGGCACCATCATCAAGCTGCACTACAGCTCGCTGGGCGGCATCACCATCTACCAGCTCGACGACGACGGCCGCACGCGCTACTACTACGCGCACCTGGACCGCTACGCCGACGGGATCGCGCAGGGGGTGCGGGTGCAGCGGGGGCAGGTGATCGGCTACGTGGGGGACACGGGCAACGCCGCTCCGGGCGACTGCCACCTGCACTTCGCCATCGCCATCCTGAACGACGTCTCGCGCTGGTGGGGCGGCACGAACGTGAACCCGTTCGAGGTGTTCAGCGGCGGCCGCTGAAGGCCGTACCGCCAGCGACGGTGAGGGGCGCTCTTGGTGTCAGGGGCGCCCCTTCGCTATTTCGCCGTCAGGTCGAGGCCCGACAGCGGGAAGCACCACAACGGCAACAGCAATCTCACGCAGAGCCGCAGAGCCGCAGAGAAAGATTTCGAATCTCTCTCGGTCAGTCGTCGCTTGAGCCTCGTCAATTCAGGAGGAAAACGACATGAACATGGATCAAATCGAGATTGAAGCGCTGAAGCTGCCTGAAGATGAGCGTGCACGTCTCGCCGAGCGCCTCCTCGCTAGCCTGGGCAGCGACACGGCGCCGTTGGCGGAGGATTCCATCTTCAGGATCGGTCGCTCGCAGATCGAGGACGACGACCTCTCGGACGGGTCGGTGGAGCATGACAGGTACATCTATTAGCAACCACGCAGTGCCGCAGGCCGGACGCCCTCACCATCTCCGCGCGAAGAACACCACCGTCATCGTCACGCTGATCACGATGATGGCGGTGCGGATGTAGCGCTGGTCGATGCGGCGCGCGTAGTGGGCGCCCAGGTAGCCGCCGGCGACCGAGCCCACCAGCATCACCAGCGTCTGCGGCCACCACACCTTGCCGGCCGCGATGAACAGCACCACCGCCACGCCGTTCAGCGCCCCCGCCAGCACCGTCTTGGTGGCGTTCATCGCCTTCAGGTCGGTGAGGCCGAAGAGCGCCCACGCCGACAGCATCATGATCCCGATCGCCCCGCCGAAGTAGCCGCCGTACACCGCCACGAAGAACTGCACCCCCACCAGCGTCCGCGGGCCGATGGCCATCCTGCGCTGCAGCAGCGGCGTGAGCCTCGGCGCGAAGATGAAGACCAGCGTCGCCAGCAGCAGCAGCCACGGGATCACCCCGTCGAAGGTGCGCTGCGGCGTGAGCAGGAGCAGCAGCGCGCCGATCACGCCGCCCACGAGGCTCACCCCCAGCATCGCCCGGAACGACACCCCCTTGAAGTCCTGGAAGTCGTTCCGGTACGCCACCGCGCTCGCCAGGCTCCCCGGGAAGATCGCCACCGTGCTCGACGCGTTGGCCACCACCGACGGCACGCCCGTGAACACCAGCGCCGGAAAGGTGAGGAACGACCCCCCGCCCGCCACGGCGTTCATCGCCCCCGCCATGAACGCGGCGGCGACGAGCAGGGCTGCGGAGGCTAGCGGCATTGTCAACGTTGGCTGGCAAGTGATGTCGCGGATTGGTCGCGACGCAAAAGCCTCGTCGGCGAGCGCGATGTCATCCTGAGGCGCGGTCCCGGCCCATCCTTTTGGCCCACGCCAATGACGGCAGCGCCGTGAGGCTCTAACCGCGGATGAGCGAGCCCGTAAGGAAGCCGTACCGATGGCGCGGCCCGCGACCGATGCGGCCGAGTCATCTTCGACGCTGCCGCGCCCAGCCCACGTGGCGGCCGCGATTAGATCCTTCGGCCCTGCGGACATCGGTTTGGCGGCAGGGCTGTCGGGCCGGGCCTCAGGATGACACTGTCTGGCTTTCTGCGCGCCGAATCATGAGGCCGCCGCTCAGCTCCCCGCCCTGGCCGCGCGGCGGATGGCGACGGTGCGCTCCAGCTCGTCGCGGGCCTGGAGCACCTTGCGCCGGATGTCGGGCGGGAGGTCGGGGCTCTCCGCAAGCACGCGGTCCACCACCGCCAGCGCCTCGGCGCTCTGCTGGCCACGCACGAAGGCGTTGATCCAGCTCGGCAGGAAGAAGATGCGCCGGTTGTCGCGGATCCACGTCAGCCGCTCCAGCGACGGGCGCAGGTACGGCAGCGTGAGGCGCGTCTCCGCCGCGTCGTTGAAGGCGCCCAGGCTCGCCGTCACCCACTCCTCGTTCAGCGCCGGGTCGTCCAGGTAGCGCCGGAAGTACTCCGCCTTCACCGCCGCGTCCGGAGCCGCCGCGCCCGCCACGAACGCGCGCCGCCCCGCCTCCGGCGTGGAGTCGCGTCGAACCTCGGCCCGCAGGAGCACGGGCGCGTCGGGCTCGCCGAGGGCCAGCAGGCGCTGCACGATGCTCCAGCGCGTCGGCTGCTTCACCGCGGCGCCGTCGAACTGCCGCGTGCCGGCCAGGTACTCGCGCAGCACCGCCCGCCCCTCCGCCGTGCGCGCCGTCCCCGCCAGCGCGTCCAGGCTCTCCTTGCGCATCCCGTAGCCCAGCGAAGCGTCCTGCGCGCGCGCCGCCAGCAGCCGCTCCCACGCGGGGAAGAGCCGTGCCGCGTCCGCTGCGGAGGCGTAGCGGGTGAGTGCGGTGGTGCCGCGGTCCAGGATCAGCGAGGCGATCTGCTCGTCGCGCTCCTTCGGCAGCTCGCGCAGGGCGATCTCGGCGAAGCGCGCCGGCGGCAGGCGGGTGTCGCGCACCAGGTCCCAGAGCGCGCCCCAGAGCATCGCCCGCAGCAGCCCTTCGCGCGCCTCGCCCACGTGCTCCGCGATCCACGCGGCGCTGCGCTCGTCGGGGAAGAAGAGGCCGTAGCCGTAGTCGCCGTCGTTCGGCCAGACGTAGTCGGGCGCCGGGAGCCCGGCCGCGCCCTCGACCACCGCGCTGTCCCCGGCGAAGGTGGCGGGGAGGACGACGTCGGCGCGGTCGTGGTAGCCCAGGCGGACGCGCACCCGCATGGGCCAGGAGCCGCCCGGGTCCCCGGGGAAGACGCGCGCCGGGCGCTGCGCGAGCACCAGGGAGCGGACGGTGCCCCCATCGACCGAAAGACGCGTGTCGACGCGCGGCATCCCGGCCCGCAGGATGTACTGCGCGCCGAACTGCTCCAGCGGCACCCCCGAGCTCTCCTGCACGGCGCCGAGCAGGTCGCGCCAGGTGGCGTTCGCGTAGGCGTGGCCGGTGAGGAAGAGGTGCAGCCCCGCGCGGAAGGCGCTGTCGCCCACCAGGAAGGAGAGCTGCTTGATGACGGACGGCGCCTTGTTGTAGACGATCGGGCCGTAGTTGCTCTTGGCCAGGTCCAGGTTCGCCAGCTCCTGCCACACCGGCGTGGTGCCGCTGGTCACGTCGACGCCGTAGGCGAGCGGCTTGTTGCGCAGGTAGAAGGTCTTCCACGCCTCCGAGCCGGGGCGCAGCTCGTCCTGGATGCGCGCCGCCATGTAGGTGCTGAACCCCTCCTTCAGCCACAGGTCGTCGAACCAGCGCATGGTCACCAGGTCGCCGAACCACTGGTGGCTGACCTCGTGGTAGATGGTGGCGTCGCGCCCCAGCCGCTGGGTGAGCGTGGGCGGCTCGCGGAAGACGAAGCTGTTCTCGTTGTAGAAGATCTCCCCCACGTGCTCCATCCCCCCGAAGGGAAAGGCCGGGGCGAGGAGCGCGTCGAGCTTGCTGAAGGGGAAGGGGACGCCGAACCACGTCTCCAGCCAGCGCGCCGCGTCGCGGTTCGCGCGGATGATGGAGTCGGCGTCGACCTCGGCGCGGCGGCTGGCGCGGGCGTAGAGGGTGACCGGGCGTCCTCCCGCCGGCGCGGACTCCCAGGTGGCCCACGGGCCGGCGGCGAAGGCGGCCAGGTAGGTGGGGATCGGCTCCGTCTCGGCGAAGGTCCAGCTCACCGCCGCGGCGGAGCTGTCGCGCGACTGGGGGCGCGCGTTGGCCAGCACCTTCCACCCCGGCCGGGCGGAGAGGCGCCAGCGGAAGCGCGCCTTCAGGTCCGGCTGGTCGAAGCAGGGGAAGAGCAGGTTCGCGTCGGAGGGGACCAGGAGCGTGTAGAGGTAGGTGCTCCCGTCGCTACGGTCGTCGAAGCGGATGATGGCCGCGCCCGCCGGCGCGATGCGGGTGGTGAAGCGCGCCTCGAGCGCGTTGCTTCCCGTCTTCAGGTGGTGAGCGGGGATGCGCAGGTGCCCGTTCCGCCACTCGAAGTCGCGCACCACGTCGCGGTTCACCCGCACCTCGGCCAGCCGCTCGCCGCGGAAGTCGGCGACCAAGTCGCCGGCGCCCTTCGCCCGGGTGAAGTCCATCCGCACGATCCCGGCGGCGGAGTCGCGCTGGGTGAGGTCGAGCCAGAGGTCGTAGCGCACGCCGGAGAGGGTGGCGGCGCGCTGCTCGGCCAGCCCGCGCGAGATCCCGGGCTGCATCAGCGTGGGCGGAGCCGGACGTGGGACGGCGCTCGGCCGTGCGCTACCGCCGCACCCGGCGAGGAGCGCGGCGGCGGCGAGGGCGGCGTTGCGCAGGGGACGGATGTGCATGGGTCGGTGGATAGGGACCGTGCGCGTCAGACGCCGCCGCAGGAGCGCACCACCTCGCGCAGCACCGCCTGGACGGTCGCGCAGTCGGTCAGGATGGGCATCGCCGTGACGGTGATGGTCAGCGTGTTCGCCTCCGCGTCGCGGCGCCAGGCGGCGGTGACGCCCTGCGAGGAGGCGGTGCCGGCCTCGCCCGACACGGGGATGCGTGCCCCCTCGGCCAGGGCCTTCAGGCGGGTCCACACGTCCGGGGTGATGCCGGTCAACGTGAACGGGGCGCAGCCGGGCATCGGGGGTCTCCTTGAAAAGTGCTAAGTGCTAAGTGCTAAGTGCCAGGTGCCAGGTGCCAGGTGCTGATCCCGTCGTCGACGCAGGCGCCGAGCCTGCGCGCGCCGTCGTCAGCCGCTGAGGCCGGGGCGGTCGAAGACGGCCATCATCGTCCCCTGCATGACGGCGATCAGGCGCTCCTCGCCGTCGCGGAGCGCGAAGACGTCGGCGCTGACGACGCTCAGGGTGCGGCCCGCCTTCTTCACCCGCGCCCGGGCCACGAAGGTGTCGCCGGCGGCGGGCGCCACCAGGTTCAGCTTGTACTCGACCGAGAGGACCGCGGCGTCGGCCGGCATCAGCGTGAAGGCCGCGTAGCCGCAGGCGCTGTCCGCCAGCGTGCCGATGATCCCGGCGTGCACGAAGCCGTGCTGCTGCGTCAGCTCGGCGCGGTACGGCATGCGCAGGTCCACCTCGCCGGGCGCGAGGTGCGCGATCTCGGCGCCGATGGTCGCCATCGCCGCCTGGCGCGCGAAGCTGGCGCGGACGCGCGCCTCGAAATCCGGGTCTCGCGCGGTGTGCGTCACGCGTTCCAGAACGGCTCGGGAGATGGGGAGCGGGCCGCGAATCTTGCGACCGTCCGCCGGGGCGCGCAACCTGGGGGTCGGCGCGAGACCATCTCCATCTACCGACGGATCCCCTGATGCCCGAAGCCGCCTTCAAGGACCACTTCTCCGCGCACGCCGACGCGTACGCGCGCTACCGCCCCGACTATCCCCCGACGCTCTTCGCGTGGCTGGCGGAGATCGCGCCTGCCCGCGAGCGCGCGTGGGACTGCGCGACCGGGAGCGGGCAGGCCGCCGTCGCGCTCGCGGAGCACTTCGCGGAGGTGGTCGCGACGGACGCGAGCGAGAAGCAGATCCGCAGCGCCTTCCCCCATCCGCGCATCACCTACCGCGTAGCCTCGGCGGAGGACTCGGGGATCGAAAGCGCCTCGGTGGACCTGATCACCGTCGCGCAGGCGGTGCACTGGTTCGACCTCCCCGCCTTCTACCGCGAGGCGGAGCGCGTGCTGAAGCCCGGCGGCGTGCTGGCGGTATGGGCGTACGCCGTCTTCGCCTCCACGCCGGAGATCGACCGCGTGGTGGACCACCTCTACCGCGACGTCGTCGGCCCCTTCTGGCCGCCGGACCGGGGGATGATCGAGCGCGGCTACGAAGAGGTCATGCTCCCCTTCGATCCCATCGCCCCGCCACCGTTCGCGATGGAGAAACCGTGGACGGCGGAGGACGCCATCGGCTACCTCGGCACCTGGAGCGCCACGCGCGGCTTCATCGAGGCGCACGGCTACGACCCCGTCGCCACCGTGCGCGACGAGCTGCTGCGCGCGTGGGGCGACGGCGCGCGGACGGTGCGCTGGCCGCTGTACCTGAAGGTGGCGCGGAAGGCCGGGTGTGAGGGGTTCAGCCTGGCGATCAGCCCAGATTGATCACGATCAGGGCGATGGTCCCCAGCAGCCCCGCGACCACGCCGAAGATCGCGCGTCCCATCCCGTGCTTCTCCGGGTGGGCGCGGAGGTCCAGAATGGCGAGCACGCCGACGGTCAGCGCCAGGGGGGCCGGCACCAGCACGAGGGCGAACAGCCCCAGGTAGCCGGCCGCGATCGCGAGCCACGAGCGGCCGATCGGCACCACCATGCGCAGCAGGGCGCTGTCGTCGATGAACGGCTTCATCGGCGGCGGACCGGCGGCGGGCGGCACCGGCGGAGTCGTCTGGTTCATCGAAGATCGTGGGGCAAGGGTGGAAACGGATGGCAATGAACGTGAGCCTACGATGCGGCCCGACCTGCCGGCCGCGCAAGCGTCCCGCACCGACGACGGGGGAGGCGACGGGGGGCCAAGTGAGCCCATGCTAAAAACTTAGCCGACAGAAGCGCCGCGGGTTCGGCGTTCAACCTCTGGAACTCTTCCCCGCCGGGCGCGGGTACACACGGGGGAAGAACCCACCTTCGCGGAGCCCGTCCCATGCGAACCACTCGCCTCGTTCCCGCCGCCCTCCTCCTGCTCGCCGCGGCCGCGCCGGTCACCGCGCAGGGGATCATCATCCCCGACTGCCGCGACTGCCGCACGCCGTGGGTGCCGCCCACGGGGCGCATCGGCCTCCCGATCGAGTCGGTGCAGATCGACACCAAGATCGAGGGGCAGGTCGCCACCACGCACGTCACCCAGGTCTTCCGCAACGAGACCGCGGCGACGCTGGAGGGGACGTACTTCTTCCCCATCCCGCGCGGCGCCACGGTGAGTGACTTCGCCATCTGGGACGGCGACCGGCGCCTGGCCGGCGAGGTGCGCCCGCGCGAGGAGGCGCGCCGCATCTACGACGGCATCGTGCGCCGCCGGCGCGACCCGGGGCTGCTGGAGTACGCGGGCGAGGAGCTGTTCCAGGCCAGCATCTTCCCCATCAACCCCCGCTCCACCAAGAAGCTGGAGCTCACCTACACCCAGGTGCTGCGCGCCGAGTCCGGCACGGTCGGCTACCGCTACCCGCTCGGCGTGGGGCGCAACGCCAGCCCGGTGGAGCGGCTCACCGGCACGGTCGAGATCCACACGCAGGCCGCGGTGCGCACCGTCTACTCCCCCAGCCACGCCGTCGACACGCGCCGCACCGAGGGCGACCGGCGGGTGCGGGTGACCTTCGAGACGGGGCGCAACGCCGAGCGGCGCGACTTCCAGCTCTTCTGGGCGCCATCCGCCCGCGAGGTGGGGCTGAGCCTGTTCACCTACCGCGAGCCGGGGAGGGACGGCTACTACCTCCTCCTGCTCTCCCCGCCCACCACGGTGGACGAGCGCGCGTACGCCGCCAAGGACGTGGTGTTCGTGCTCGACGTGTCGGGGTCGATGGCGGAAGAGGGGAAGATCGACAAGGCGAAGCGCGCGCTGGAGTACGGCATCCGCGGGCTGGCGGCGGGCGACCGCTTCAACGTGATCGCCTTCAGCGGCGACACGCGGCTGATGGAGAGCGGGCTGATCCCGGCGAGCGCCGAGGGCCGCCGCCGCGGCACCGAGTTCGTGCGCCGCCTGTCGCCGCAGGGGGGCACCAACATCGACGAGGCGCTGGTGGCGGGGATGCAGCAGTTCCCGCGCGAGATCGGCCGCCCGCGGATGCTCGTCTTCCTCACCGACGGGCTGCCGACGGTGGGCGACACCTCCGTCGCCCGCATCATCGAGCACACCCGGGCCGCGCGGCGCGACGGCGTGCGCCTGTTCACCTTCGGCGTGGGCTACGACGTGAACACGCGGCTGCTGGACCGCGTGGCGGCCGAGAACGGCGGCGTGGCCGACTACGTGGACCCGCGCGAGGACCTGGAGGTGAAGGTCTCGGCCTTCTTCGACAAGGTGAACCACCCGGTGCTGAGCGACGTGCGCGTGGACATGGGCGGGGTCCGCACCGACCTGGTGTACCCGCGCGCGATGCCGGACCTCTTCCGCGGGACGCAGCTGGTGCTGGTGGGCCGCTACCGCAACGACCGCGACCTGCAGGGCGTGACGCTGCGGCTGAGCAGCCACGGCTCCGGGGTGCGCACCTACGACTACCCGGGCC
>DASYJZ010000561.1:0-13315 GCA_035995965.1 Longimicrobium sp.
GCCTTCCTGGAGGAGCCGGGGCTGGAGGCGTGCACGCGCCTGCGGCGCATCCTCTGCAGCGGCGAGGCGCTGCCGTATGACTTGCAGGAGCGCTGCCTCGCGCGCGTGCCGGCGGAGCTGCACAACCTGTACGGCCCCACCGAGGCCGCCGTGGACGTGACGTCCTGGCGCTGCGCCCCGGCCGACGGGGCAGGCGGGCTGTCCCCAGCCGTTACCGTCCCCATCGGCCGCCCCGTGGCGAACACTGCGATCCTCCTGCTGGACAAGCGCGGCGCGCCCGTTCCCCTCGGCATCCCCGGCGAGCTGTGCATCGGCGGGGTGCAGGTGGGGCGCGGCTACTGGCGGCGGCCGGCGCTCACGGCGGAGCGCTTCGTCCCCGACGCGCTCTCCCACGTCCCCGGCGCGCGGATGTACCGCACCGGCGACCTGGCGCGCTGGAGGGAGAGTGCGGAAGTGCGTGGAGACGAACGCACTCCCGCACTCCCGCACTCCCGCACGTTCGTGGTCGAGTACCTCGGCCGCACCGACTTCCAGGTGAAGCTCCGCGGCTTCCGCATCGAGCCGGGCGAGGTCGAGTCCGCCCTCGCGGCGCACCCGGCCGTGCGCGAGGCCGTCGCCGCCGTGCGCGAGGACGCGCCGGGGGATCCTCGCCTGGTCGCCTGGATCGTCCCCGCCGCGACCGAGGCGCCGCCGCCGGCCGTGCTGCGCGCCTGGCTCGCCGAGCGGCTCCCGGAGCACCTGGTGCCCTCGGCCATCGTCGCTCTGCCGTCGCTCCCGCTCCTCCCCAACGGCAAGACCGACCGCCGCGCGCTCCCCGCCCCCGGCGCCCCGCGGCGCGACGAGCGCGACTTCGTCCCCCCGCGCACCCCGGCCGAGGTGACGCTCGCCGGCTTCTGGCGCGAGGTGCTGGGGATCGAGCGGGTGGGGGTGGAAGACAACTTCTTCGAGATCGGCGGCCACTCGCTGCTGCTGGCGAAGGTCCACGCCCGCGTGCGCGACACGTTTTCCCGCGAGGTGACGATGGTGGAGATGTTCCGCCACCCCACCATCCGCCTCCTCGCCGCCCACCTCGGCGCCAGCGCCGCCGCGCCGACGATGGCGCAGCGCGGCCTCGACCGCGCCGAGGAGCGCCGCGCCTCGCGCGCCCAGCCGGGCCGCCGCGGCGCCGGCCGCTGACGCAGACGATTCAGACGATGCCGACCATGATCCGACACCCCGGAGCCACCGCTGGAGACGAGATGCACACGCAAGACGAAGCGACGATCGACGGCGCCGCGGCAGCCGCGACCATCCCCACCCACGCCGTCGCGGTGATCGGGATGGCCGGCGTGTTTCCGAAGGCCGAAAGCGTGGACGAGCTCTGGAAGAACCTCTGCGACGGCGTCGAAGGGATCACCTTCTTCACCGACGACGAGCTGCGCGCCGAGGGGATCAGCGAGGAGACCCTCGCCGACCCGCACTACGTGAAGGGGCGCGGCTGGCTCTCGGGCGCGGACCGCTTCGACCCCGCCTTCTTCAGCTACTCCATCCGCGGCGCCGAGCTGATGGACCCGCAGCACCGCCTCTTCCTGGAGAAGTGCTGGGAGGCGCTGGAGATGGCCGGCTACGACCCCACCACCTACGAGGGCTCGGTGGGCGTCTACGGCGGGGCGTCGTTCCCCACCTACCTCTTCCACCACTGGTTCGAAGACAAGCAGCGGCTGGAGGGGTTCGATCCCTGGCACGTGCGCCTCTTCAACGAGAACGACTATCTCACCACCAACGTCTCGTACCGGATGGGGCTGCGCGGGCCCAGCCTGAACGTGCAGACCGCCTGCTCCACCTCGCTCGTCGCCGTGCACGTGGCCGTGCAGGCCCTGCTGAACGGCGAGTGCTCCATCGCGCTGGCCGGCGGCGCCTCCATCTCCACCCCCGGCAGGCGCGGCTACAAGTACGAGAAGGGGTTCATCCTCTCCCCCGACGGCCACTGCCGCGCCTTCGACGCCGCGGCCGGCGGCACGGTGGAGGGCGAGGGCGTCGGCATCGTCGCGCTCAAGCGGCTGGACCGCGCACTGGAAGACGGCGACAACGTGCTGGCGATGATCCTCGCCACCGCCGTCAACAACGACGGCCAGCTCAAGGTCGGCTTCACCGCGCCGGGAGTCGACGGCCAGGCGGAGGTGATCACCGAGGCGCAGGCCGTCGCCGGCGTCTCGCCCGACACCATCACCTACGTGGAGGCGCACGGCACCGGCACCGAGCTCGGCGACCCCATCGAGATCGCCGCGCTGAAGCAGGTCTTCCGCGCCGGCAGCGACCGCGTGGGCTGGTGCGCCGTCGGTGCGCTGAAGACCAGCATCGGCCACCTGGACGCGGCCGCGGGGGTCTCCGGGCTGATCAAGACGGTGCAGGCGCTGCGGCATCGCCAGATCCCGCCCACGCTGCACTTCAAGTCGGCCAACCCCAGGCTGGAGCTCGAGGGGAGCCCCTTCGTCATCGCCGACCAGCTACGCGACTGGACGGTGCCCGGGGGGGCGCCGCGGCGCGCGGGGGTGAGCTCCTTCGGCATCGGCGGGACCAACGCGCACGCGGTGCTGGAAGAGGCGCCGGCGCGGCCGCCGTCGGGGCACGCGCGCCCGTGGCAGCTCCTGGTGCTCTCCGCCCGCTCCCCCGCCGCGCTGGAGCGCGCGACGGAGAACCTGGTCCGCTGGCTGGAGGCGCACCCCGACGCCGGCCTCGGCGACGTCGCCTACACGCTGCAGGCCGGCCGCCGCCCCTGGAAGCACCGCCGCACCCTGGTCGCCCGCGACGGGGCGGACGCCGTCGCCACGCTGCGCACCCGCGATCCCGACCGCGTCCGCACCGCCATCGACCCGCACCGCATGGTGCCGGCCGTCTACCTCTTCCCGGGCCAGGGCGCGCAGTTCGTGGGGATGGCCCGCGAGGCGTACGCCGAGGAGGGGGTCTTCCGCGAGCACTTCGACCGCTGCTGCGACCTGTTCGCGCCCCATCTCGGCCTGGACCTGCGCGACGTGGTCTTCCCCGCGGCGGGGCGCAGCGACGAGGCCGATGCGCGGCTGCGGCAGACGGCGCTCACCCAGCCCGCGCTCTTCGCGGTGGAGTACGCCCTCGCGCGGCTGTGGATGCACTGGGGCGTCGCGCCCGAGGCGATGATCGGCCACAGCATCGGCGAGTACGTGGCCGCGGCGGTCGCCGGCGTCTTCTCGCTGGAAGACGCCGCGCGCGTGGTGGCCGCGCGCGGGGCGCTGATGCAGGAGATGCCGGCCGGGTCCATGCTCTCCGTGTCGCTCCCCGAGGCCGAGGTGCGCGCGGCGCTCCCGCCGGGGCTGGAGGTGGCGGTGGTGAACGGCCCCGCGCTCACCGTGGTCGGCGGCGAGGCGGAGCCGGTGGAGGCGTTCGCGGCGGAGATGGAGAGGCGCGGGGTGCACGTGCAGCGGCTGCACACCTCGCACGCCTTCCACACCCGGCTGATGGACGGCGCCGTCGCGCGGCTGGAAGAGGTCGTCCGCTCCGCCACGCTGCACCGCCCGGAGATCCCCTTCCTCTCCAACGTCACCGGCGGCTGGATCACCGACGAGCAGGCGCGCGACCCGGGCTACTGGGCCGCGCACCTGCGCGCCATGGTGCGCTTCGACGACGGGCTGCGCGAGCTGATGCGCGAGCCCGACCGCATCCTGCTCGAGGTGGGTCCCGGGCGCGGCCTGGCCACCCTCGCCCGCCGCCACCCGGCGAAGGACGCGGCGATGCTGGTGCTGCACTCCCTCCCGCACGTGCAGGACGACGCGGGCGACACGCAGACGCTCTGGGCCGCCATGGGCGAGCTCTGGCTGGTGGGGCTGGAGCCGCGCTGGCCGCAGTTCTATACCGGCCAGCGCCGCTACCGCCTGCCGCTCCCCACCTACCCATTCGAGAAGGGGCGCTTCTGGCTGGGCCGCCGCGACGAAGAGAGCGTGGCCGCCTTCAAGGCCGACGAGGAGTTCGTCTTCACCCCGCCGCAGTACGTGGGCCCGCGCAGCGACTACGAGGCCATCGTCTGCGAGATCTGGAAGGACCTGTTCGGCCGCGACCAGGTGGGGATCTACGACAACTTCTTCAACCTGGGGGGCGATTCGCTCATCGCCATCCAGGTCACCAGCCGCATCCGCGAGCGCGTCGGGGTCGAAGTGCCGCTGCGGCAGATCTTCGAGGTGCGCACCCCGGCGCAGATCGCCCTGCTGATCGCCGAGCACCGCGAGGCACAGGGGGTAGAGGCCGACGCCATCGCCCCCGCCGACCGCGGCCAGGCGCCCGAGTACCGCGGCGAGGTCGATCTGGGCGTGGCCGAGCTCTCCGACGCGGAGGTGGCCGCCCTGCTGGCCGAGCTGGCGGACGAGCAGGAGCTGCCGGCATGAGCGCCACCCTCCCCGCGGCCGCGGCCACGCCGGAGGAGCGGCGGGCGCTGCTGGCCGAGCTGCTGCGCCGCAAGGCGGGGCCGCTGCGGCAGTTCCCGCTCTCCTTCGCGCAGCAGCGGCTCTGGTTCCTGCACCGCATGGAGCCGGAGAACCCGGCCTACAACACCACCTCGGCGCTGCGGCTGGTCGGGCCGCTCGACGGCGCCGCGCTGGAGCGCGCGGTGGGCGGCCTGGTGGAGCGCCACGAGTCGCTGCGCACCGTCTTCCGCGCGGGGCACGGCGAGCCGGTGCAGGTCGTCCTCCCCGCGCTCCCCGCGCGGCTCCTCGCGGAGCCGGCGGACGCGCCGGAGGCGGAGCGGCGCGCCGTTGCGCTGCGGCTGGTGGCGGAGGAGATGGCGCGCCCCTTCGACCTGGAGCGCGGCCCCGTCTTCCGCGCCCGCCTCTTCCGGCTGGGGGACGACGACCACCTGCTGGTGCTGGCGATGCACCACGTGGTGACGGACGGGTGGAGCATCGGCGTGCTCTTCCGCGACCTCTGCGCGATGTACGCCGCCGGTGCCGCGGGGCGCGAGCCGGAGCTCCCCGCGCTGCCGATCCAGTACGCCGACTACGCCGTCTGGCAGCGGCGCCACCTGCAGGGCGAGGTGCTGGAGCGGCAGCTCGCCTACTGGCGCCGCGCGCTGGAAGGCGCCCCCGCGCTGCTGTCCCTCCCGACGGACCGCCCGCGCCCGCCGGTGCAGACGCATGCCGGCGGCCTGGTCGCCGCGCGCCTCCCGGTCGATCTGCTGGCGCCGCTGAAGGCGCTGTCGCGGCGCGAGGAGTCTACGCTGTTCATGACCCTCCTCGCGGCGTTCACCGCGCTCCTCTCCCGCTGGTCGGGGGAGACGGACGTGGTGGTCGGCAGCCCCATCGCCGGCCGCTCGCGCCCGGAGACGGAGGAGCTGATCGGCTTCTTCGTCAACACGCTGGCGTTGCGCACCGACCTCTCCGGCGACCCGACGTTCCGCGCGCTGCTGGGCCGGGTGCGCGAGACCAGCTTCGGCGCCTTCTCGCACCAGGAGGTGCCCTTCGAGCGGCTGGTGGACGAGCTGAAGGTGGAGCGCGCGCTCAGCCACTCCCCCTTCTTCCAGGTCCTCTTCGTCCTGCACACCGAGCCGGCGGAGGGGATCGTGCTGGGGCCGCTGGCGCTGGAGCTGGTGGAGCCCGAGTCGCCGGCGGCCGCGCACGACCTCTCCTTCTCGCTCCGCGAGCGGCCGGAGGCGCTGGAGGTCGACGTGGAGTACAACGCCGACCTCTTCGACCGCGCCACGGTCGAGCGGATGTGCGGCCACTTCCGCGCCGTCCTCGAGGCCGTCGCCGCGGACCCGGCGACTCCCGTCTCGCGTCTCCCGCTCCTCAGCCCCGCCGAGCGCGGCGAGCTGCGCCGCCTCGCCTCCGGCCCCGAGGCCGTCTACCCCGACGCCACGCTGCACGCCCTCGTCGCCGAGCAGGTCGCGCGCACCCCCGACGCCGTCGCCGTTGCGTTCGCCGACGAGCGCGTCACCTTCGCCGAGCTGGAGGCGCGCGCGGAGCGGCTCGCGGGCTTCCTGCGGGCGCGCGGCGTCGGTCCGGAGACGCTGGTCGGCGTCTGCCTGGAGCGGTCGGTGGAGATGGTGGCCGCGCTCCTCGCCGTGCTGAAGGCGGGCGGCGCCTACGTCCCGCTCGACCCCGGCTATCCCGCCGAACGGCTGGCGTACATGCTGGAGGACTCCGCCGTCCCCGTCCTCCTCACCGACTCCGTCCTCGCCGCGCGTCTCCCCGCCACCTCCGCCCGGGTCGTGCGCCTGGACGCGGGCCCTGGCGAATTCCATTCCGACGAATCTGTTCCGGAAATTTCGGTATGCTCGGACAGCCTGGCGTACATGATCTACACGTCGGGCTCGACGGGCCGGCCCAAGGGCGCGCTCAACACCCACCGCGCGATCGTCAACCGCCTGTTGTGGATGCAGGACGAGTATGGCCTCGCGGTGGACGACCGGGTGCTGCAGAAGACCCCCTTCTCCTTCGACGTCTCCGTCTGGGAGTTCTTCTGGCCGCTGATCACCGGCGCCACGCTCGTCGTCGCGAAGCCCGAGGGCCACAAGGACGCCGCGTACCTCGCGGAACTGATCGAGCGGGAGAAGGTCACCACGCTGCATTTCGTCCCCTCGATGCTCCAGCTCTTCCTGGAGACGGCGGACCCCGCGAAGTGCGCCACCCTCCGCCGCGTCGTCTGCTCCGGCGAGGCGCTCCCGTCCGACCTGGCGCGCCGCTTCTTCGAGCGCCTGCCACACGTCGAGCTGCACAACCTCTACGGCCCCACCGAGGCCGCCGTCGACGTCACCGCCTGGCGCGTCGCGGCCGACCGGGCAGGCAGGCTGTCCCCTGTCCCCCGTCCCCCGTCCCCTGTCGTTACGGTCCCCATCGGCCGCCCCGTCGCGAACACGTCGGTCCACCTGCTCGACGCGACCGGGGAGCTCGTCCCCCTCGGCGTCGTGGACGAGCTGTTCATTGGCGGCGTGCAGGTGGGGCGCGGCTACTGGAAGCGGCCGGGGCTCACGGCGGAGCGCTTCGTCCCCGACCCGTTCACCGCGACGCCCGGGGCGCGGATGTACCGCACCGGTGACCTCGCGCGCTGGAAAGCGAGTGTTCTCGAGTACCTCGGGCGCACCGACTTCCAGGTGAAGCTCCGCGGCTTCCGCATCGAGCTGGGCGAGGTGGAGGCCGCCCTCGCCGCGCTCCCCGCCGTCCGCGAAGCCGTCGCCGCCGTGCGCGAGGACGTCGCGGGCGATGCGCGGCTGGTCGCGTACCTCGTCCCCACCGGCGACGCGCCGCCCTCCGTGGACGCGTTGCGCGAGGCGCTCTCGCGGCGCCTCCCCGAGCACATGGTGCCGACGGAGTTCGTCACGCTGGGCGCCATCCCGCTCACGCCCAGCGGCAAGGCCGACCGCCGCGCGCTCCCCAACCCCGGCGCGGCACCCTCGCGCGCGGCGCGGGAGCGCGTCCCCCCGCGCACGCCGGCGGAAAAGGCCGTCGCCGCCATCTGGGCCGAGGTGCTGCGCCGCGACGACGTCGGCGCCGAGGACAACTTCTTCACCGTGGGCGGCCACTCGCTCCTCCTGGCCCAGGTGCACGTGCGCCTGCAGGAGTGGCTGGGGCGCGAGGTGTCGCTCATCGACCTCTTCCGCTACCCCACGGTCGCCACCCAGGCCGCGTACCTCACCGCCGAGCCCGCCGCCCGCCCCGCGGCGCGTGCCTCGGCCGGCGCGGCGCGGCTGGCCGCGCGCGCACGTCAGGGCTGAACCCGGAATCCACGGCGGGCGCCCGGCGCCCGGACACCTTTCGAACCCTCCGCGAGCAGAGAGCACCGATGAAGCTGAAGCTTGAAAGACTCCCCGCCGGCATGCGGACCTTCGCGGCCGTCTGGTTCAGCCAGATGATCTCGATGATCGGCACCGGCATCGCCGAGTTCGGCGTGGGCGTGTGGGTCTACCAGAAGACGGGCTCCGCCACGCTCTTCTCCATGATCCTGCTGTTCACCGTGCTCCCCGGCATCCTGGTCTCGCCCATCGCGGGGCCGCTGGTGGACCGGTGGGACCGGCGCAAGACGATGATCTGGGCCGACACCGGCGCGGCGCTGAGCACGCTCTCCCTCCTCCTCTGGCTGATCGCGGGGAACCTGCAGGTGTGGTGGATCATGCTGGCGATCACCTTCGCCTCGATCTGCCGCACCTTTCAGGGGCCGGCCTGGGGCGCCAGCACCACCCTGCTGGTGCCCGAGGAGCACCTGGGGCGCGCCAGCGGGATGATGAACTTCGCCCGCTCGCTGTCGCAGATCGGCGGCCCGCTGCTGGGTGGCGTGCTGGTGGGGCTGATCGGGCTCGAGGGCGTGGCGGCGATCGACCTCGTCACCTTCGTGGTGGCGGTCGGGGCGCTGGCGATGGTCCGCTTCCCGCCCGTGCCGCGCAGCGCCGAGGCGGCCGCGCAGAAGCCGGGGCTGCTGAGCGAGGCGGCGTACGGCTGGCGCTACATCTGGGAGCGGCGCTCGCTGCGCGCGCACCTGGCCTTCTTCGCCGTGATCAACCTGGGGCTGGCCTTCCTCTGGGCGCTCTTCCCGCCGCTGGTGCTGAGCTTCACCAGGCCGGCGATGCTGGGGATCGTGGGCTCGTCCGTCGGCTTCGGGATGCTGGTGGGGAGCATGGTGATGACGGCGTGGGGCGGGCCCAAGCGCCGGGTGATGGGGATCCTGGGCGTGGGCGTGCTCTTCGGCGTCTGCCTGATCCTGATGGGCTCACGCCCCTGGGTGCCGCTGATCGCGGCCTCGATGTTCGGCATCACCTTCGGCATCCCGCTGCTGAACGGGTGCTTCATGCGCCTCTGGCAGCCGCGCATCGCGCCCGACGTGCAGGGCCGCACCTTCGCCGCCATCCAGGTGATGGTCTGGTCGACGGAGCCCATCGCCTACCTCACCGCCGGCCCGCTCGCAGACCGCGTCTTCCGCCCGCTCCTCCTCCCCGGCGGCCCGCTGGCGTCCACGGTGGGCGTGGTGCTGGGCACCGGCCCCGGCCGCGGGATCGGGCTGATGCTGGTGATCGTGGGCGTGCTGATGCTGGTGTGGACCGGCTTCTCGGCGCTCTCGCCGCACTTCCACAGCGTGGAGCGCGAGGACCCCGTCGTCGCCGCCGCCCCCGCCCCGGCGGAGGACGAGGTTCCGGCCGGCGAGCCGACCCCGGTCCCTGCCTGAGCCCGGCAACGGCAATCTCACGCAGAGCCGCGGAGCCGCGGAGGGACCGTCCCGGTCTTTCTCTGCAGCTCCGCGGCTCTGCGTGAGATTGCTGTTGGGGGGATTTGGAAAGCGCGAGCCCCCGCCGTCGCGAGGACGGCAGGGGCTCGTGGGATAATCGGGGAGCGCCGGAGGTCAGCGGATGCGCACCACGTTCACGTAGAGGCTGCTGCCCACCACGTTCGCGTCGGCGCGCGGCGCCGCGGCGCCGTGCACCTTCTGGCGCAGCTCGGCGTAGGCGCGCTCGCGCATCCGCACCTCCATGCCGCCGTCCCACGGGTGCGTGAGCGACTCGCCGTCCAGCGCGAAGAGCGGCGCCGTGGGGATGCGGTTGGGCGACGGCGGCGGGATGGCGGCGATCACGCTGGTCGCCGTGATCGACACCGCGAAGGTCTGGTCGAGCGAGTTGTTGGCGTGGAACGGGATCAGCGCGTAGTCGCCTCCGCCCGGGAAGCAGAGGGCGACCCCCGCCGCGCCCGGCGTGAGCTGCTGCACCCCGCCCACCGCCAGCGCCACCGGCGTGCAGGCGCCCGCTACGGTGGTGCCCGTGGGCGCCACCCGCACGTCGGCGGTCTGCGCCGCCGCCACCCCGAACTTGTAGTACCCCGCCGAGCCGGACTTGACCGACGCCGAGGTGAGGCCGACGGGGAGCGCCGTCACCTGGAGGTGGAACCCGCCGAACGCGGCGTTCGCGTACAGGTCGCGGAACTTCCAGCTCGGGTGCGTGAACACGGCCGTCACCGGCACCGCGTCGTCGGTGTAGTTGGCCACCGCCCAGTCGTTCGCCCAGAGCACCGGGTCGGTGCCGAGCACGTTCTGCAGGTTCGCCAGCCCGGTGGTCTGCGAGTTCACCAGGGCGAACCAGAACGACTGCTCGGCGCCGCCGCGGCGGTCGGCGCTGTAGCGCAGGAAGGACCAGGTCGCGCCGCGCGTGGCCAGGTCGTCGTTGCCGGCGTACGGCGCGTTGGCCGCGGGCGCCCGCAGGTACTCGTCGAGGCGGCCGAAGTTCTCGAGCTGGAACTCGTTGAACGCGTTCACGCGCGCCTGGGTGGCCAGCACCTCGGCCTGGCCGAGGTTCTGCCGCGGCGCGAGCCCCGACGCGGTGTAGAAGTTCAGCTCCTCCGCGGTGTGCGCCAGCCCCTCGTCCAGCCACACCGCCTCGAAGAGCTCGGGGGAGTTGTTCACGTGCACCCGGCGCGAGGTGTTGATCAGGTGCTGGAACTCGTGCCCGATGGTGCCCACCGTGTTGCCGCGGACGTACGCCTTGGTGCGCACGTGCCCGTTGCTCACGCCCGTGGGGTCGGGGGCGAGCATGTAGAACATCTCGGCCACGTTGCTCCCCAGGCACCCGTCGAGCCTGCCCTGCGGGGTGCGCGGAAAGACGTCGCGGGGATGGAAGAAGCCGCCGTAGATGAACCCGGCGCCCACCGGCGTGAGGTCGTTCACCGCGCGGGTATAGAGCACGATGATCTTGCCGTTGCCGTCGATGTCACTGGGGGTGCCGAAGTTCTGCGTGTCGGTGGGCCAGACGACGTTCTCCAGCTCGGTGATGATGCTCTGGTAGTCGGCGTCGGTGAACCCGCCCGTGGGGTTGGTGACGTCCTCGTAGATCAGCGCGTGGGTCGAGCTGGCGGCCAGCCGCGCCCCGTGGTAGGTGGGGTTGTCGCAGTTCTGGTCGTTCACGTTGAAGGTGCGGATGCCCCCGGCGGCCAGCACGTTCACGGTGACGATGCTGGTCTGCCCGCCCGCCGTGACCGTGACCTGCGCGGTGCCCACCGATACGCCGCGCACCAGGCCGCTGCCGCTGACCGTGGCGACCGCCGTGTTGCTGCTCTTGAACGACGCGGCGGCGGGCGCCGTGGTCTTGTCGCTCTTGGTGCCGATGGCGCTGAGCGTCACGGTGTCGCCCACGCCCAGGTACAGCGGCGAGGGGGACACGCTGAGCGCGGTCAATGGCCCCCCGGTCGATCCCGTGGAGTCCTTGCAGGCGGGGAGCCCCGCCAGGGCGAAGAGCAGGACGAGCAGGGTGCGCTTCATGATGGGGCTCACACGGGTGAGAAGTTGGGCCGGGTCGCGCGGGTTAACGCGAGCCGCGGAGAACGCTGGGACGGGGCGCCGTGGGACACGCGGGGGCATGCGCCGGCCCCGCGTCTGCAACAGTCTAGGAACCCGGCGGCCCCAGCGGAAGCCGCGGCGGCCGCCGGTTCCGCCGGAGGCACGCGCGGAAAGAGGCGCATCAGGTTGCGGTGGAACAGGTTGTACGCGCGCGCGGCCGCCGGGTTCCGCGCGCGTCCGCGGCGGTGTCGCGGGCGCGCGCGGGGGATGGTATCTTCCCGCGCTCCTTTCGCCCCCGACCGCCAGCCGACGGATCCTGGACCCATGCCGGACACGGTGCGCCACTTCCTCTCCATCCCCGACTTCACGCGGGAGGAGCTGCTCGACACGCTCGACCTGGCCGCGCGCATGAAGCGCGGCGACTTTTCCGGCCGGCCGCTGGCGGGGAAGACGCTCGCCATGATCTTCACCAAGAGCTCCACGCGCACCCGGGTCAGCTTCGAGGTGGGCACCTTCCAGCTCGGCGGCCACGCCCTCTTCCTCAGCTCGCGCGACATCCAGCTCGGCCGCGGCGAGCCCATCCGCGACACCGCCCGCGTGCTCTCGCGCTACGTGGACGGCATCATGATCCGTACCTTCGCCCAGCAGGACGTGGACGACCTGGCCCGCTACGGCTCGGTGCCGGTGATCAACGGGCTCACCGACCTGCTGCATCCGTGCCAGATCATGGCCGACCTGCAGACCATCCGCGAGAGCCTGGGCCCCGACCTGGAGCCGGTGAAGGTCGCCTGGGTGGGCGACGGCAACAACATGGCCAACTCCTGGCTGAACGCCGCCTACCGCCTGGGCTTCGAGCTGCGCCTGGCCTTCCCCGAGGGGTACGAGCCCGATGCCGCCATCCTCGCCCGCGCCCGCGCGCATGCCCCCATCGTGGTCACGCACGACCCGCGCGAGGCGGTGGAGGGCGCCGACGTGGTGAACACCGACGTCTGGGCGTCGATGGGGCAGGAGGAAGAGGCAAAGCAGCGGGCGCGCGACTTCGCCGGCTACTGCGTGTCGGACGAGCTGATGGCCCGCGCCTCCCCGCGTTCCATCTTCCTCCACTGCCTTCCCGCCCACCGCGGCGAGGAGGTGACCGACGCCGTGATCGAGGGCCCGCGATCCCGCGTGTTCGACGAAGCCGAGAACCGCCTGCACGCGCAGAAGGCGATCATGGTGAAGCTGATGGCGCCGGCCGGCTGACCTCGGCCCGACGCTCCCGCGTCGGACCCGTTCGGCCGACGTCCCTGCCGCATCGCCGCATGGGGTAGGGACACGCAAGGGGGGCGAACACCCTACCGGGGCCGTCGCAGGGAGAGGCTGGGAGACTCCTTGCTCGCGGGTAGCGCGTACAGAGCACCTGGAACGGAAAAGCTCGTGGACGCCTTTGACGGAGGTCCGGAATGCCTGCCTGCACGATTCACCTGGACAAAGCGGACGTCGACGCCTTCCTCGAGCTCGCGGACGCCGAGCGGGGCGAAACGGGCGGGGACCTGGTGCTGGAGCGGCGAGGTCCCTACCGCTCGGGCGGACTGGCGCCCTCGGGTGCGGAGATCGCGGCCGTGGTCTCGACCGCAACCGCCGTGGTCGAGCTGGCGAAGCTGCTCTACGGCTGGCTCAGGCCGAGGAGCACCGGCACGGTTACGGTGGAGTACCAGGCGGCGGGGCGAAAGGTGACCATCACCCGGACGATGTCGGTCCAGGAGATCCAGGCGCTCCTCGAGCCGGGCCCCCCGCCGGACAGGTAGGCGGATGGGTACGCCGAGGCGCTCCCGCGGCCGCCCAGCGTGTGGGGGGTACACCGGTGTCGCGCGGGCGACACCGGTGCGGCCGGGACTCAGAACAGAAGCTTGTACACCAGGCTCACGTTCCTGCCCGGGTTGAAGGTGAAGTCCTTGACGCGGCTGGTGGCGTCGCGGTAGCGCTGGTCGAGCACGTTGTCCACCCTCAGCGTCAGGTTGTTCACCCGGCCCATCATCACCCGGCTGTACCCCAGGCTCAGGTTCAGCAGGTCGTACGCGCCGGTGGT
>DASYJZ010000562.1:0-7428 GCA_035995965.1 Longimicrobium sp.
CCGACAACCCGAACCTGCTGGTTTCAACCCACGCGCCCGCGCGGGGCGCGACCACTGTACCGTCTCCGTGCCGACCGAGCTGCTCACGTTTCAACCCACGCGCCCGCGCGGGGCGCGACCCTGGCCTCCCGACGCCGAGCAGCACCGCCGCCTCGTTTCAACCCACGCGCCCGCGCGGGGCGCGACCAGACCCTGCCGGAGCATCAGCTGCGTTTCCGCGAGGTTTCAACCCACGCGCCCGCGCGGGGCGCGACCCACCCTCGTCCCACAGCCGCTGTACCTGCCAGACGTTTCAACCCACGCGCCCGCGCGGGGCGCGACCGGTCCGCCCCCGCCCATACCCAAGCGGCCCACGTGTTTCAACCCACGCGCCCGCGCGGGGCGCGACCTGTGAGGTTCGAGTCCTCACCTCTCTTTCTTAAGTTTCAACCCACGCGCCCGCGCGGGGCGCGACCGGGTGGACAGCGGCCACATCATCCCGACCGACGGGTTTCAACCCACGCGCCCGCGCGGGGCGCGACCGGCAGCTGCGATAAACGGCTGCGGGACTGCGGTTTAGAGGGGCCGTTCCGCGAACCTCGGAACGTTGCGCGGCCTTCACCCGACGCACCACCCGGCGGACTCGACGAAACCGAGGCGCCGCAGGGGATTCCGGCGCGCGCGAACCTCCCAGGGCGGGCATGTGCGCTTCAGGTTCGCGCTATGCGATGAGTGGACCGCCCAGGTCCACGCTCGGCTTGGCACCGTGGTGCTCCACGTGCGTGCGCCAGTTCGCGCCCAGGTAGTAGAAGCGCAGGCTATCCTCGTCCGGCGCGATCTCGTCGAGCAGGCGCAGCTTGAGGCGCGTCCACGCCGTGGCGTCGACCTCGCACTCGAACACCGAGTTCTGCACGCGCTGCCCGAAGTCCAGGCACGTCTTCGCCACCCGGCGCAGGCGACGCTTTCCTTGGGCGGTCGTGGTCGCCACGTCGTAGCTCACCAGCACGAACACCGTATCCTCCGCGTTCCCGGTTCATTTCCAGATGAAGGGCGGATATCCGTCCAGGTCGCCGCGCAGGTGACGGGCGAGTAGCCGCGCCTGCAGGTGCGGCAGCAGCCCCACCGTGGTCACCTCGCCCAGGAACGGGTGGCGGATCTCCTCCTGCTTCCGTTTCTGGAAGGCCGCGAGCACCGTCTTGCGCGTCGCGTCGTCCATCTCCACCCCGCCCGACGACCTGCTGCGGAAGCCGGAGCCCTGCACCTGCCGCCGGTTGATCAGCGACAGCGCGAGCCGGTCGGCGATGAACGCGCGGAACTCCTCGATCAGGTCCAGCGCGAGCCCCGGCCGGCCGGGTCGGTCGACGTGCAGGAAGCCCACCGCCGGGTCCAGTCCGGCGGCCTCGCACGCCGCGCGCGCGTCGATCGCCAGCATCGAGTAGAGGAACGACAGCAGCGCGTTCAGCCTGTCCAGGGGCGGGCGGCGGCTGCGCTCGTGGAAGGCGAACTCCTCCTTCTGCGCCACCACCAGGTGGTCGAACACGGCGAAGTAGGCGCGCGCGGCCTCGCCCTCGGTGCCGCGGAGCGCGTCGACCGAGGTGCCGGCGGCGCAGACGGCCAGGCAGCGGTCGAGCTGGGCGGTGGCGCCCTGCACCGCCGCGCCGGCGGCCGACGGGTGGTCGCGCGCCGCGCGCAGCAGCACGGTGCGCGCGTTGGCGATCTTCGCCGCGACCATCGCCCGCGCGATCCGCGCCGCCGCCAGCCCGTCGTCGGCGCGACGGTACTGCTCGCGCCGGAGCAGCACGTTGCCCGGCGTGAAGCCGTGCGCCCGGGCCAGGAAGCGGCCGCTCTCGGTGAGGAACGACACCGCCACCCCCTGCTCGCCGCAGAGCCCCAGCAGGAACGGGCTGCACCCCACCCGCCCGAAGCAGACGATGGACCCGAGCATGTGGATCGGCACGCGCAGCGTGTTCTCGTTGCCCACGCGCACGATCACCGCCTGCCCCTCGCGCGAGAGGTAGGCGCCCTGGGTGGTGACGAACAGCGTGTTGAGGTGCCGCTTCATTCGGCCCGCTCCATGGTCGCGTGTCCCCCGTGCGCGGGCGGATGGATGGGCTCGAGGGTGGCGAGCGCGCGCTCCAGGTAGCGCACCGCCGAGCGTGCGCCGGCCGCCGGCCCGGGAAGGCAGAGCGGGAGGAGCGAGCAGCTCTCGCACTTCGGCTCCCGCCGTGCGGTCGGCGTGCGGCCGCTCGCCACCAGCGCGTGCAGCCGCGCCGCCGCGGCCTCGGTCGCGGCGCGCAGACCGGCCTCGAAGCTTACGGGGTGCCGCCGCCGCGACGTGCCGTAGAAGAGCGCGCCGGCGGGGATCGTGATCCCCATCATCTCCTCCAGGCAGAGCGCCTGCGCGCACACCTGCACCTCGTCGGAGCGGTCGCGCTTGGGGCGGCCGCGCTTGTACTCGACGGGGAGCGCCTGCCAGGCGCCGTCCGGCCGGCGGTGCCACTCCACCACGTCGGCCTTGCCGATCAGCCCCAGCCGCAGCGAGCGCAGCGGCACCGCGCGGGTGATCAGCACTCCGCGCCGCGCCTCGCGCGGGCCGGCGTCGGCCCGGCGGTGCAGGTGCGTGCCTTCGAGCGTGCGCGAGTTGTCGGCCCACACCCCCTCCACGTGGATCAGCGCGCACTGCCGCTCGCAGAAGAGCAGGTGCTGCAGCGCGGAGAGCGGGAGGAGCTCGTCCTCGGTGTACATCTCGCGGACTGATCAGGCGCGTTCGTGCACGCGCACGCCAGCCGGGAGGCCGGCGCCGTCGAACGTCACGTCGTAGTCGGCGTAGACACGCGCGGGCCGGCTCTCGTCTCGGCGATTGATCGTCACGCGCTCGAACAACCGGTGCGCCGGCGCGTTGCCGAGCGCGCTCTCGTGCTCGAATACGTACAGGGCGCGGGTGGTCATCTCACCGCGGGCAGCGGAGCGGTCGATCTCGAACATCTGGCCCAGCGCCTGCCAGACCAGCTCCAGGTCACCCTCGCTGAACCCCGTCTGCGCGGCCAGGTGCGGCGAAACGAACCCGTGGGCGCGGTACAGCCCGTACGGCACGATCTCCTTGCGGCCCATCGTCCGGTTGCCGCCCTCCTGGTCGGCCGACTCGCGCTCCGTCGTCACGGCCATCCGCGTGATCGACTGCTCGAGTGCCGTGATCGGGTCGATCGAGCGGGCAAAGGCCATCTGCACCGGACCGCGTACCTGGCCGGCGTTGACCTCGGTCGACATCACCGCTCCGAACATGCGGATGTCGAAGAACGTCTGGCACATCCACGCGCGCGCCCGATCCACGTTCGCCGACTTGTCCGCACCCTTCGCGTCCATCTTCAGACCCAGGGCCTCGTACGCCCTGCGATGCTGGTGATTCAGAATCGCGCGCTCCTTCACGTAGATGTCGTACCCGGGCTCGGGCTGACCGGTGCTCGGATCGGATTTCACCAGCGAGACGAAGTTGCGGATCTTCCGCTTGATGCAGACGTCCGTGACCAGGCCATGACCCGTTTCGGGATCGATGCGGGGCGCGTTCCCGGCATCGGGGTCACCGTTGGGGTTCCCATTCGTGACGTCGAAGAGCAGGACGAAGTCGTACCGGCGGGAGATCGGGGCAGCGGTCGTGGTGGTCGGCATCGCGGGATCTCTGGGTAAGGGGAAAGCTCTAACGTTCGGAGGATCAGCCCGCATCGACGGCAGCGCTGCCGGCATCGCGCTCCAGCGCCTCTCGCGTCTCCTTAGGCAGCCACAGCCAGTGCCGCTGTTGATGGTATCCCAGGACGAACAGCCCCTGCTGATCCAATGGTAAATAGGCCGGAAACCCCGTGTAGTAGGACCCCACCTGAGGTTTGCGTGCACCGATTGGGGAGAGGATCTGATCAATCTGCCCCTCGAGCCATCCAGCCGTCCTCTTGATCTTCTCATCGCCCGCGTCAGCCGCCTTTCGCGCATGGTGCCTCGCATTCTTGAGCAGGCGCGGGAACACTGCCTGCGGCGTCGCGGAAGCGGCACTGAAGAAGCGATCGACCACCGTCGCATTCACGTTTCCGAGCGCAGTTTGCTGAAGCCGCTCAAGTACGGCCATCAGACGGCCGAGGAGGTATCCCGCGTTCGTGTTGTTCGGGTCCATTTGCGGCCTCAGGTCAGAGTAATTGCAGGTGCGGATGAGCACGGCCTTGATCAGCGCGGCGCGCAGGTCGCGGCGATACAGGTCTCCCCAGTCCGATCGTCCGATCTCCGCACGCGCGCGCTCGACCGCGTTCTGCAGCAGCGAGAGCGGAAGCCGGGTTCCGGCGAACGCGGCGCGGAGGCACGCCGTCACCAGCGCATCGGGCAGATCGCCGCCTCCGCGCTGTGCGATGGACCCGAGCAGTGCTTTCAATGGCCACGACGACGGAGGCTGCTTGCCCTTGGGCACGGGTGTCCCGCGGGCGACGTTCAGCGCACCGAAGAACAGTGAGAGGTTCTTGAGGACGTCCGCGACCGTCGACTCGAACCAGTCGCGCACGATCGCCCGTCCCTGGGTTCCGGTGAGGGTGAGCGCGTAGAAGCGGGTCGGATCGGTGATGAATACTTCCTTCCCATCCCAGATCGAGCGGTAGAGATCGCCGACGACCCCCTCATCGCCCTCGAGGAGTGCAGCGATCACATCAACCGACGCTTCGGCTCCGGGGTCGGCGGCCCAATAGCAGACCACCGTGTCCCCCGTCAGCCGCACGTTCCGGCGCGGCAACGGCTGCCCGAGGGTTTCTGCGCGCGGATCTGGATACGCCGGATGAAGGAGGCGATTGAGTGCGGTGGCGGCCGCCTCCGCCGCATCGCGCGAGATCGGCGCGTTCTCGTTTCCCCGCCACCCATGCGACTCGAAGGCGTTCGCGTTGAACGACACCAGGGAGATGCCGCTCGCGGAGCCGCCGGGGACGTATTTCAACTGTGGGAAGTTGACGGCCTCGCCGACTGGCTCGCCCGTGATCATGCAGCGCAGCTCCGAGTCAGAGTCCACCTGACCGGCCACCCCCCTCCGCTTCGTCCAGAACTCGCGCACCGCCGGCCGGTCGTGGACCAGGCGATCGATGTCCGGAGCGTAGACGAACGCGAAGAGGTGGTTCGGCTCGCACTCCGGCGGAAGCTTCACCGCCACCTCGCCCGAAGCGATTCCATCGAGCAGGGCTGCAACGGCAGCCGCGCCCTTGTCCCCAGTAGCACGTGCGCATTCCTCCACCTGCTCGCGGAAAAGTTGGAACCGCCCTGCTAGCTTCTCGGGAGCGCGTTTCTTCTCCGGATCGGTCGAAGGGTCGACACCAAGCGCGTACTCGGCCTTGTCGCAGAAGAAGAAGGCGAGGTCGCCGCTGGTGCGGATGGGTTGGCGCGGGACGCGGAAGCTCTTCGGCTGCGGTTTCGGTTTACGCTTTCCATCGGCGCTCGGAGGCACGGAGAGCGTCCCCTCGATTGAGTACCTGGCGCCGTCGGCCACGTGCACCAGCCAGGCGACCGGCTTCATCTCGAACGCCGGGTCCGGAACCAACTCCTCGACTTCTGCAAGGTGGTGCAGGGCTTCCAGAATCAAACGGCACCCCCTTCGTCTGCAGGCCTGTGCAGCGGCACGTCGAGCACGCCATTGCGGAGCTCGGCCCGGAAGAAGACCGGCCGATTGCCCTCGGGCCCATAGTCGATGTCCCACAGCATCCAGCCCAGATCACGTGTGTCGTCGACCGGCTTCGGCGCGCCGTCCGGGGTGGTGACATCGGCCACGAACTCACGGCACCCAAAGTAGGGTTGCTGAAAGTGCTGCCCCTTCTCGACCCGGCGCCGAAAGATGTCGACGAACTTCGGGACGTTGTCGCCGGGACCGGCAGCAGGAGTTATGGAAAAGTGCGCCTCGACCACGTAGTCCACGTCCCGGAGCGCGACGGTGTTCCTCTGCGCCCGGTCTTCATCCGCGTAGTACATCGGAGGCGCACCGCCGTCCCGCACGAGCCCGAGCGACGGAGTGAGCGCGCGGTGGTTCACCTCGTTGCGCCTGAACGACGTGAACTGGATCGGCGCGAGCACCTTGATCCGCTCGATGTGCCAGCGGATCGCCGGCTTCCAGGCCACTGCTTCCAGAAGGCCACGCGCCGCCGATGGGGTCATCACGGGCACGGTCACCCGCTCCACCTTGAACGCGGGGGATGAAAATACCGCGAGAGGACCACAGGCGCGGAGAGACAGCGTGGGACTTCGGAGTGGCGGCATCGGAGAACTTCCGCAGATGGTGGAAGCAGAACTGCGACGCGTTTAGTAACGCGGCAACCCTGTGCCCTCGGCGCTCGGCGAACGTCGTCCTTGCGCCCGCGCCCCAATCAGGGTATTCATGCTAGCAAGTTGTTACAGCTGCTCTGAAGTTCGTAGCATCGGCATTCGCGGTCAAGGGGCCGTACCGCCGACCAAAGCGAGGGGATACTCCCATGGGTTGCGTTTTGCGGTGCGAGTGCGGCGATGACGGTGTGAGGTTCACCCTCGAAGTTTTCGACCACGACGGTGCAGCCGCTCCCGAACCGACCAGCATTCCCGGTCCTTCTCGGGAGACCGTCGACGGTCCGAAGCCTCTCAGGCCGCAGGTGGTACATCCCCACTCCAAGCTGCTGAACGCAGCTAGAATTCTGGGGGGTGCCGCTACGGCTCTTGCGAGAATACGGTGCAGCCTCGAGTCGGTATGGCACTGGATACGGTCGCTGGGAGGAGGAAGCTGAGGAGGCCGTCGTCAAACTATTGTCGCATCCGCAGCGGGCAAGGGGCAGCCACTCCCCGGGTGGGCACCCGATATCGCAGTTCAGGCCTCGGCCTGTGGGTTGAAACAGAGCAGCGGTCACAACACTCACCAAATCGAATGAGGGCGGGTGCTCGCACCCGCCCTCATTCGTCTACGCGCCCATGCAGCCCGAAGGTGGCGTTGTAGAGGCCTGAGCACCGGGTGGTGAGTACGTGCACGCGATCATGCAGCGTTTCGATCGCTCCCTGGCTCTGCAGACGGAGCAGTTCCTTCTCTGCAACTTGTACGATGAACGGCTGCAGGGCCCTCTGGGTGTCGCGCCCAGGATTCGCCTCAAACGCCCGCACCCGCGCCCTGGAGTCACCCCACGGCACCACCAGCGGCCGAGCGTAGTCGTTGTCGATCAGTCGGACCCGCTCCGCAGTATTCGCAAAGTTGAGGTGCGCTCGCTCTGTCTGCACGCCGTGATCATCGGTTTTTGAGACACTGTAGAGGCGCCGGAAATACTCCTCCGTGACGGCGAGATCCGAAAGGTCAATGGCTCCGCCTCGCATCCCGAGCATCGACTCGGTTGCACTTAAGCCGAAACGGAGAATTCCCGGCGGCGGGCGCGTCTCGGCGCGGAACACGACGAACTCGCCCCGATGTAGGGTTCCCTCGCGGTTGCA
>DASYJZ010000563.1:0-4441 GCA_035995965.1 Longimicrobium sp.
CACCGTGAAGTTGCGGTCCTTGCCGTTGACCGCCTGGATCTTCGTCCCGTCGATGAAGGTCAGCTCCCGCCCGAACAGCTCCAGCTCCTTGCAGAGCACCGTGAACTCGCAGCACACCCGCTTCAGCGCGTCCCCGTTCACCTTGCGGAAATCCGCGATCGTCTTGTGGTCGGGCCGCAGCCGCCGCATCAGCCACATCACCTCGACATTGCGGTGGGACTCGCGCTCCAGGCGCCGGCTGGACCGCACCCGGTTGACGTAGCCGTAGACGTAGAGCCGCAGCAGGTCGCGCGGATGGTAGCCCGGCGCCCCCGTGCGGGCGGGAATGGCGCGCTCAATGCCCAGATCCACCAGGTCCAGCCCATCGACGAAGGCGTCGATCACCCGGACCTCGTTCTCTTCCCCGATGTAGTCGTCCAAGCTCTCCGGAAAGAGCACCACCTGCCCGCGCTCCAGGCCAATCTTGTAGCCGCTCACCCGCACCTCTGCCGCTCAGGGTTGCGTGTCGGTTGCATAAGGTCAATTTATGCAACCAACTTGCGGAGCGCGAGAGTTTTCACACAGTCTGGGCCTCAGGATGACGTCTTGGGGTTTTGCACGAATGCACACTTGCTCGGGAGGATCGGTATCACGCGAAGACGCGGAGGAACCGAGAGCAGTTCTCTCGGTTCCTCCGCGTCTCTGCGTGAAACGTTCCGTAGAAGCCCCGGCCGAGCGGGGGCTACTTGCTGTCGTCCACGATCTCGTAGTCGGCCTCGACCACGTCGTCAGGCGACTTCGCCCCGGCGCTGGCGGTCGCGTCGCCCTCGAAGCCCGCGCCGGCGGTGGCGCCGCCGCTGAAGCCGGCGTCGCCCCCCTCGGGGGTGGCCTGCTGCTGCGCGGCGTAGATCTGCGCGCCGGCCGCGCTGTAGGCCTGCTGCAGCGCCTCGGCGGCGCTGCGCACCTCGTTCACGTCGTCCTGCTTCAGCGCCTTCTTCGCGCGCTCCAGCGCCTCGTCCAGCGCGGTGCGGGTGGACGCGTCGAGCTTGTCCTCCCACTCCTTCTTGTTCTTCTCCACGTCGTAGACCATCGAGTCCAGGCGGTTGCGCGCCTCCACCTGCTCGCGCCGCTCCTTGTCCTCGCCGGCGTGGCTCTCCGCGTCCTTCACCATCTTTTCGATCTCCGACTCGCTCAGCCCGGAGGACGCCTCGATGCGGATCTTCTGCTCCTTGTTGGTCGCCCGGTCCTTGGCCGACACGTGCAGGATGCCGTTGGCGTCGATGTCGAAGGTCACCTCCACCTGCGGCATGCCGCGCGGTGCGGGCGGGATCCCCGTGAGCTGGAATTTGCCGATGGTCTTGTTGTACATCGCCAGCTCGCGCTCGCCCTGCAGCACGTGGATCTCCACCGTGGTCTGGCTGTCCTCGGCGGTCGAGAACACCTCGCTCTTCTTGGTGGGGATGGTAGTGTTGCGCGGGATCAGCACGGTGAACACGCCGCCCAGCGTCTCGATCCCCAGCGACAGCGGGGTCACGTCCAGCAGCAGCACGTCCTTCACGTCGCCGGCCAGCACGCCGCCCTGGATGGCGGCGCCCACGGCCACCACCTCGTCGGGGTTCACGCCGCGGTGCGGGTCCTTGCCGAAGAACGCCTTCACCACCTCCTGGATCTTGGGGATGCGGGTGCTCCCGCCCACCAGGATCACCTCGTCGATGTCGGCCGGCTTGAGGCCGGCGTCGTCGAGCGCCTTCTGCATCGGCGGGATGGTGCGCTGCACCAGGTCGTCCACCAGCTGCTCGAACTTGGCGCGGGTGAGGGTGACGTTCAGGTGCTTGGGCCCCTCCTGCGTGGCGGTGATGAAGGGGAGGTTGATGTCGGTCGACGCGGTGGTCGACAGCTCCATCTTGGCCTTCTCCGCGGCCTCCTTCAGGCGCTGCAGCGCCATGGCGTCCTTGGAGAGGTCGATCCCCTGGTCCTTCTTGAACTCGTCCACCAGCCACTCGATCACGCGCTGGTCGAAGTCGTCGCCGCCCAGGTGGGTGTCGCCGTTGGTGGCCTTCACCTCGAACACGCCGTCGCCCAGCTCCAGCACCGAGATGTCGTAGGTGCCGCCGCCCAGGTCGTACACGGCGATCTTCTCGTCCTTCTTCTTGTCGAGCCCGTAGGCCAGCGCGGCCGCGGTGGGCTCGTTGATGATGCGCAGCACCTCGAGGCCGGCGACCTTGCCGGCGTCCTTGGTGGCCTGCCGCTGGGCGTCGTTGAAGTACGCGGGAACGGTGATCACGGCCTGCGTGACCGTCTGCCCCAGGTAGTCCTCGGCGGTCTGCTTCATCTTCTGCAGGATCATCGCCGAGATCTCGGGGGGGCTGAAGACCTTGTCGCCCACGTTGGGGACCTTCACCATCGCCATCCCGTTCGGCCCGGCGACGACCTCGTACGGAACGATCTTCTCCTCGCTCTTCACCTCGGACTCCTTGCGGCCCATGAAGCGCTTGATGGAGAAGATGGTGTTCTTGGGGTTGGTGATCGCCTGGCGCCGGGCCACCTGGCCCACCAGCCGCTCGCCGTCCTTGGTGAACGCGACCACCGAGGGGGTGGTGCGGCCGCCTTCGGCGTTGGGGATGACGACGGGATCGCCGCCCTCCATGACGGCGACCACGGAGTTCGTGGTCCCCAGGTCGATCCCGATGACCTTCGCCATAGGGTGCTCCTTCGTATTCGAGTTCAGTAGTCGAGACTGTGTCGCTGCCCCTCGTGAAGAGCAACGCACATGCCAGGGATTTCCGGGGTTTTTCCTGCGCTTCCGACAGGATTTCGGCCGCGCACCGCCATTTCGGCGGAAGCGCCGAACGGCCGTTCCGTTGCCGCCGGGTTGCGTCTCGCGTGAGCACGGGCGTATGCTGGCCCGGCTTTTGATCGGTCGTGCAGCAGCTTTGCCGAAGTCCGGCCATCCAACGCGGAGACCACCTTGAGGACGCTTCTCCCCCGTGCGGCGCTGCTCGGCGCCGTCCTCGTCTCGGCGTGCGGGCCCGCCGCCGAGCCGATCGTAGCACCCGTGCCGCGCGGGGCCGCCGCCGACACCGCGCCCCGCCCGCTGCTGCTGCCGGTGCAGACCCCGCCCGAGTTCCAGCAGGCCATCCAGCGCGGCACCCGCAGCACCACCGGCGCGCCCGGGCCGCGCTACTGGCAGAACCACGTGCGCTACACCATCGACGCCACCGTCGTCCCCGACTCGGTGAAGGTCACCGGGCGCGAGCGCGTGGTCTTCACCAACGGCTCGCCCGACGCGCTGGGCTTCGTGGTGCTGAACCTCTACCAGAACCTCTTCCGGCAGCTCACCGGCGGGCTGATCCTCACCCGCCTGAACGTGCAGGGACAGCCCATGCCCCGGCTGGTGGCCGCGCAGATCGAGCAGAACCTGGCGGGGGTGAACGTCACGCCCGGGTGGTACGAGAACGGCACGCTGGGCCGCGTGTACCTGCCGCGGCCGCTGGCGCCGGGCGACAGCGCGGTGTTCGAGATCGACTGGAACTACCGCGTCCCCCCCGCCACGGCGCCGCGCACCGGCTTCGAGGACGCGCTGGGCGGGCGGGTGCTGCAGGTGGCGCAGTGGTACCCGCAGATCGCCGTCTACGACGACGTGGTGGGCCCGGACGTGACCCCCTACACCGGGAACGCCGAGTTCTATACGGACTACGGCGACTTCGACTACGCCATCACCGCCCCGGCCGGGTGGCTGGTGGCGGGGACGGGCACGCTGCAGAACCCGGAGCAGGTGCTCACCCCCGAGGTGCGCCAGCGCCTCGCGCAGGCCCTGCAGAGCGACACGCCGGTGCGCGTGGTGGGCCAGCAGAACGTGGGCCGGGGGACGCTGCCGGGGACGAACGGGCGCGTGACCTGGCGCTTCAGCGCGCGCGACGTGCGCGACGTGGCCTGGGCCAGCTCCAACCGCTACTACTGGGACGCCACCCGCGGCGCCATCGCGCAGCCCGGCGGCGGAACGAAGTACATCCCCGTGAACGCCTTCTACCGCTCCGGCGCGCCCTTCTGGGACCGCGCGGTGCGCCACGGCGACCACGCCATCGAGTTCCTGAGCCGCGAGGAGGTGCCCTACCTCTACCCGCAGATCACGGTCACCGAGGGACCGGTCTACGGGATGGAGTACCCGATGATCGTCTTCGTGGGCCGCCCCACGGCGAGCGAGAAGGAGCTCTACGCGGTGGTCGGCCACGAGGTCGGCCACGAGTGGTTCCCGATGATGGTGGGCGGCGACGAGGCCGTGGCGGCGTGGATGGACGAGGGGATCAACACCTACCAGGAGGCGCTGGCCTACAACGACTACTGGCGGGGCACGGACCACTGGACCGAGACGCGCGGGTTCTACCTGACCGTGGCGGGGAAGCGCACCGACATGCCGCTGATGACCAACGCCGACCAGCTCGACAACGAGTCGCTGGGCGTG
>DASYJZ010000564.1:0-3800 GCA_035995965.1 Longimicrobium sp.
TACGTCTTTCTCTGCGGCTCCGCGGCTGCTGCGTGAGACCAATCCGTGGTTTTGTTACTTGATACTCACGCTGGGGCTGCGACGCCCGCTTCCACCTTCTCCGCGACGCGGTCGGCGACGGCGCGGAGCACTTCGGCCGCAGGGGAATGGGGGTCGGCGATGAGGATAGGGATGCCCACGTCGCCGCCTTCGCGCACCCCGACTTCCAGCGGCACCTCGCCCAGCAGCTCCATCCCCGTCTGCATCGCCAGCCGCTGCCCACCCGCCCGCCCGAAGATCTCGTAGCGCTCGCCGCAGCAGGGGCAGACGAAGCCCGCCATGTTCTCCACGATCCCCAGCACCGGCGTCTTCACCTTCTCGAACATCCGGATCCCGCGCAGCACGTCGCCGGTGGCCACGTCCTGTGGGGTGGTGACCATCACCACCCCGTCCAGGCGGATGGTCTGCACCAGCGAGAGCTGCGCGTCGCCCGTGCCCGGGGGCATGTCGATCACCAGCCAGTCCAGCTCGCCCCACTCCACCTGCTCCAGGAACTGCTTGAGGATGCCGGCGATCATGGGGCCGCGCATGATGGCGGCCTGGTCGGGGTCGAGCAGGAAGCCGAGGCTCATCAGCTTCACCCCGTGCGCCTCCAGCGTCTCGATCTTCTCCGAGCCCTTGTCGCCGACGACCGACGGGCGCCGCCGCTCGCCGAACATGGTGGGGATGTTGGGCCCGTAGATGTCCGCGTCCAGCACGCCCACGCGCCGGCCCGACTGCGCCAGCGCGACCGCCAGGTTCACGGCCACGGTGCTCTTCCCCACCCCGCCCTTGCCGGAGCTCACCGCCACCACGTGGCGCACGCCGGGGAGCAGCTTGGGGTCGGGCGTGGGCGCGGGGACGCTCCCGGGGCGCAGCGGCGACTTCGCCCTGGTCTGCGGATGGCCGCTGGTGGGGAGGGAGATGTCGATCTTCACCTTTTGCACGCCCTCGACCTTCTCGGCGGCCGCGCGCGCCCAGCGCACCATCGTCCCCGGGTCGTCGGCCTGCAGGGCGAAGCGGAAGCGGACGGTGCCGTCTTCCAGCACGTCCAGCTCGCGGACGCGGCCGGACGAGACCACGTCTTCCCCGCTCGCGGGGTGGATCACCTGCGTGAGGGCGGCCGCCACGCGGCGCAGCACCTGGTCACGCTGCTCGCTGTTCATCTATCCCATCGTGCGAAAGTTTCTGTTGCGAATGCGCAGCGAAGGATACAAGGAAGCCGGCGCCCATGCGAGGCGCCGGCCATCGTGCGTCCGAAGCTTCTACGGATTGGTCGGGGTTCACATCCCCGCGGGCGGCTGCCACAGCTCGAAGCGGTTGCCGTCCGGGTCCATCGCCCAGCCGAATTTCCCGTACTCCGACTCGTCGACCTTTTCGTCCACGTCGACGCCGCCCGCGCGGAGCTGGGCCAGCATCGCATCCAGGTCGGCGACGCGGTAGTTGACCATGAACGGCGCCGTGCTCGGGTCCAGGTACTTCGTGTCCGCCGGGAAGAGCGACCACACGGTCGATCCGGCGCGCTCCGGGTCGCCCGCATCGCGCCAGGGGAAGTGCGCGCCGCCCCAGTCCTGCACGTCGATTCCCAGGTGCTCCGCGTACCACTGGCCAAGCACCTTCGGCTCCTTCGTCTTGAAGAAGATCCCGCCGATCCCCGTGACCTTTTCCATTTGCGCCTCGCCGGTGGGTGGACGATCCGTTCGCTCGATCCCGCCACGATGCGCCGCGGCGGACGCGGTCGCAAGGACGGCGGAATGCGATGCGCCCGCTCGGCCAGTGCCGGAGCGGGCGCGGATGCGTCAGCGAGCGGAGGAGGTCAGACCGCCTGCACCGAGAGCACCTCGGGGATGGCGGAGCGGATGCGGCGCTCGATCCCCTGCTTGACCGTCATGGTGCTGATCGGGCAGGCGCTGCACGCCCCCACCAACCGGAGTTGGAGGACGCCCGCGTCGAACCCCACCAGCTCCACGTCGCCACCGTCCTCGCGCAGCGCGGGTCGGATCACGTCGAGCGTGTCCTCGATCTTCTCGAAAAGACTGACCATTCGCGGCTCGTTGCAGGGCGTAAGTCCGCGTGGAATCTAGCCTCTCGGGTGGATGCGGTCAACCTCCACGAGCGTCAGCAGCCGGTGGTGCCCACGCAGGTGCAGGCGGTGAAGCCCTGGCTGCCGGTGCACACCGGGTCGCGGGTGTCTCCGCACGGGCTGTAGGTTTCACCGCACGGGTCGTAGCTCGGGTCGTTGGGCAGGCAGATGCGGATGCTGTCGCACCCCGGGGTGTAGGCGAGACCCTCGACCGTGCCGGCATCGGCCAGCGTGTCGCTGGCCTCGAACGACTCCACCGCCAGCGCGTCGATTTCGACTTTCAGCTTCTTCATTCGCTTTCTCGGGTTAAGGATGTCGACATCTGTGACAGCTTGATCCAGGAGCACGGCTCGTCACGCAGCTGCGCACCGCGCACCTCCACCCTCGTCGACAGCCGGGGATGCACGTCTGGCAGCTCGCACGTGAACCGGCACGGCAGGTTGCCGGTGGTCGACCCGCTACCCTAGCCGCAGAGTTCGCTGGGGAAAGGACAACCACCGCACGTGTCCGCGCAGGTGACATGGCACGACTGATTGAGGGTCGCTCCGGCGCCGTCTCGCCCACGAACAGTCCCCGTGCGCTCGCTCACCTGCCCCGTAACGAAGGCCTCCACCTGGATCTCGTCGAGATTCAAGCTCAACTTGCGCATCGGCTTTCCTCCGGGTCGAAAGTGGCTCTGGCGAGGCACGCTCCCGATATTTAATTGGCAAGAAAAGAATGTGCAAGGCGCGCACCGGTCGAGCACGGACGCGAGGTGGCGGGGGCTTGCGCGCATCGGTAGTTTGGGGCGCTTCTCAACCGCCGACCCAGGAGAGGGTGATGAATAGCATTCCGCAGGTGCCGCTGCCGCGCAACGAGCCCGTGCTGGGCTACGCCCCCGGCAGCCCGGAACGCGCCGAGCTCAAGGCGGCGCTCAAGGTGATGGCGTCGGAGGAGATCGAGATCCCGCTGATCATCGGCGGGCGCGAGGTGCGCACGGGCGACACCGACACGCAGGTGATGCCGCACGACCACGGGCACGTGCTCGCCCGCTACCACAAGGCGGGCGAGGGCGAGGTGCGCCAGGCCGTGGCCGCCGCGCTCGAGGCGCAGCGCGAGTGGGCCGCGTGGCCGTGGGAGGACCGGCTGGCCGTCTTCCTCCGCGCCGCCGACCTGCTGGCGGGGAGCTGGCGGCCGGTGGTGAACGCGGCCACCATGCTCGGCCAGAGCAAGACCGCGCACCAGGCCGAGATCGACGCCGCCTGCGAGCTGATCGACTTCTACCGCTTCAACGCGGCCTTCGCGCAGCGGCTCTTCTCCGAGCAGCCGCTGAGCGGCCCGGGGATGTGGAACCGGCTGGACCACCGCCCGCTGGAGGGGTTCGTCTACGCCGTCACCCCGTTCAACTTCACCTCCATCGCCGGCAACCTTCCCACCGCGCCCGCGATGGTGGGGAACGTGGCGGTGTGGAAGCCCGCCGCGAGCACCGTCTACAGCGGCTGGTACCTGATGCGGCTGCTGATGGAGGCGGGGCTCCCGCCCGGCGTGATCAACTTCGTCCCCGGCGACCCGGTCGCCACCTCGGGGGTGCTGCTGAACGATCCGCACCTCGCCGGCGTGCACTTCACCGGCTCCACGGCGGTCTTCCAGAACATCTGGAAGACGGTGGGCGACAACATCGCCAGCTACAAGAGCTATCCGCGGCTGGTGGGGGAGACGG
>DASYJZ010000565.1:0-1597 GCA_035995965.1 Longimicrobium sp.
CTCGGCGTCCAGCACCAGGCTCCACCAGCGGGTGTCGAGCGAGTCCTTCGGTCCCCACGCCTCCCTGGCCAGGAGGATGTGGCACCTGCCGTCGACTTCGACCCGCTCGGCGAACACGGCGCGAGAGGCGCCGTCACCCCGGATCTCCAGCACCCCGATCAGCTCGCGGGGACCGCTCCGGGTCTCGCCACGAACCCACGTGATTCGGTCGTCCGCCATGGTCGCTCGCCTCCAGCGTGTCGGGTGAACGAACCAATGGTCGAGTCTGCGGAGACGCTGCGCAAGGGCGCCGTTGGCGAGGATCCGGGGAACCGCGGCGCCCGGGATGCGTAGCAACGGGGGACTCTGTCGACGAGGGTGGATGCGGAGAGTGATGAGCGGCAGATCCACGACGACACGCTCGTCCTCCAGGGCGAGGCGGGTGAGGTGGCGCGCTTCACCAGGCAGGCGGCGAGGTAACGCGGTCTTCGGCGTCGCCGCCTCTCCTTCCAACGGGCACACCCGCGTCGCGGCGAGAGCTTCACATGCCTCGCCGCGCCGACGTCCAGACACCCTCGCCCTCCCCGCTCCGCCTCGTGCTCGACACCGCTGCACCGACATCGCTCTCGCGCGCCACGCTGCTACAGGGTGTCCGCGAGCTCTCCGCGCGCAATCCCGGGCTCGCCGCCATCGTCGCGCGCCACGGCCCTCCGCCGATGTGGGGAAGGCGCCGCGGGTTCGCCACGCTGGTGCGCATCATCCTGGAGCAGCAGGTGTCGCTCGCGTCGGCCGCCGCGATGCTCGTCAGGCTCGAGCGCGAGCTGGGCGGCGTCACTCCGGCGGCCGTCCGTGCGGCGGGCGCCGCGGGGCTGCAGGCGCTGGGCGTCACCCGGCAGAAGGCGGCCTACATCACCGCGCTGGCCGGCTCCGTCGCGGACGGATTGCTCCCGCTCGGGGTACTCGCGCGGCTGCCGGATGCCGAGGCCGCGGAGATGCTGGTGCGCGTCCCCGGGATCGGCCCGTGGACGGCCTCCATCTACCTGTTGATGGCGCTGCGCCGCCCGGACGTATGGCCGCCTGGCGACCTCGCGCTGCACAAGGCGATGGCGCGCCTCCCCGGCATCGATGCGGTGCCCTCCAGCGAGGAAGCCGCCCAGTGGGCGTTGCGGTGGCGCCCTTGGCGCGCCGTCGCCGCGCGCATCCTCTGGCACGGCTACCTCTCCGAACGCGCGGGGTAACGCGGGAGGCGTGCGGCGGTGAACGGTCGATCCGTGCGACGACGGGTTCGAAACCCGCCGCTGGAACGGCACGAAGTCCGCCTTCGCGGACTGCGCCCACAGCCATGACTCTTCATGGCCTACCATGGCGCTACCGCACCACGATCGTGTCGCGCAGCCAGTGCTCGTTGTCGCGGTAGGCGTAGTCGGCGGTGAAGTGCAGCCCACGGCTCTCCTTGCGGAGGATGGCGCAGCGGACGACGAGCAGCGCGCACTGCACCACGTTGCGAAGCTCCACCAGCTCGGGGCTGGGCTGCGCGGCCGCCCACCAGCCGTTGACGCGCTCGGAGACGGCGCGCAGCCGTTGGTCAGCGTCCGCCAGCCGCTCGTCGGAGCGCACG
>DASYJZ010000566.1:0-4726 GCA_035995965.1 Longimicrobium sp.
TCGAGGCCGCGGGGGGACGGGTGCGCTGGTTCAACCCCTTCCGGCTGGGAAAGCTCACCGCCTTCTACCGGCGCAACCACCGGCGGGCGATCGTGGTGGACGGGAAGGTGGCGTTCACCGGCGGCGCGTCGGTGGGGGACAAGTGGCTGGGGAACGCGCAGGACCCCGACCACTGGCGCGACATCATGGTGGAGGTGCGCGGCTGCCTGGCCGTGAATCTCCAGAGCGCCTTCACCCAGCTCTGGGCCAACAGCACCGGCGAGCTGCTGCTGGGCGACGACTACTTTCCACCCACCGAGCAGGCCGAGGAGCACCCCGGCGCCGAGGGGCTGTCGCGCCACATCACGGTGATCAGCTCGCCGGCCGAGGGGTCGCACCCGCTGCGCGTCTTCTACTGGACGTCGCTGGTCTGCGCGCGCGAGAGCATCTACCTAACCAGCGCCTACTTCGTCCCCGACCGCGACATGCGCCGCTCGCTGGTGGAGCGCGCCCGGGCCGGGGTCGACGTGCGGCTGCTGCTGCCGAACAAGCTAACGGACGTGAAGATCGTGCGACTGGCGGGGCACTTCTACTTCACGCGGCTGCTGGAGGCGGGGGTGCGGATCTACGAGTACCAGACCACCATGATGCACACCAAGGCGCTGGTGGTGGACGGGAAGTGGTCGATCGTGGGCTCGGCCAACATGGACATCCGCAGCAAGGAGCTGAACCAGGAGGCGGTGATCGGCATCGCCGACACCGGCTTCGGCAGGCAGCTCACCGACGCCTTCTTCGCGGACCTGCGCGTGAGCCGGGAGATCAGGCTCGAGGAGTGGAAGAAGCGACCGATCGTCGCTCGCGCGCTGGAGTGGATCCTGGTGCTCTTCCAGGAGCAGTACTGAAACAGATTCATCTCACGCAGAGCCGCGGAGCCGCAGAGGGAGACGCTGGTCTTTCTCCGCGGCTGTGCGTTCCTGGCTAGCGTCGGGGTCTACTGGGGCGCTGCGCTCACCTGCAGGACGGCGCGGGAGGCGGGGATCACCTCGTAGGTGGCGTCGTACTGGCCGCTGAAGCCGGTGACGGTCACCGTCGAGCCGACGCGCGCGCGGTCGAGCCCCAGGGTGCCGGCGGAGGCGGCGACGAAGAGCTGCAGGCGGCCGGACCCGTCGTCAATCCACAGCTTGTAGCCGTAGGGCAGGTCACGCACGATGGGGGTCACGGCCCGCCCGCTGACCCTCACCATCAGCCCTTCCGTCGCCTCGCCGACCTCGCCGGTGCGCGCGGTCTTCGGCTGCGGCAGCTTGCCCGTGCCGAGGCGCTCCACGTGGTTCGGGATCACGGTCGCCAGCCCGTGGATGTCGCCGCGGGTGCCGGTGACGCGCACCCGCTCCCCCGCCGCGACGCGCGTGGTGCTGTCGGCCGCCACGTGGATCCCCGCCTCGCCGTCGGTGATCGCGAACCCCGCGTCGATCACCCCCGACCGCACGCTGACGATCCCCTCGACCGTAACGGGCGTGCCGGTCGCAATGGCGCGGATGTCCTGGATCGTCGCGGCGTGCCTGGCCGGCGCGTCACGGCCCTGCGTGCACGAAGCGAGCAGCACCGCGCCCAGCAGGGTCATTCTGGTCCTGATCATCCGATTGCCTTGAGAGGTGTCATCCCGAGGCCCGACCTCACGGATCGTGAACCCGCGCGTTAGTCCGCAGGGCCGAGGGATCTAACCGCGGACGTGCGTGGCCAGAGGTGGAAGCCGCTCCAGTACCGCGGCTGCGCGCTGTGTGCGACGGTGTGGCCGCGGCTACGGCGTCGCTGCCGCGCCCGGACCCTCGCTCATACCGCGAGTAGATTCCTCGGACCTGCCGTCGATCGTGCAGCGTAGGGCTCGCGGGGTCGGTCCTCGGAATGACACGGTGTGGGGGCGGCGGTGCGCGCGGACTATCCGGCACGCAGAGGAGCTTCAGCGCCGTCTCTGCGTCTCCGCGCCCCTGCGTGAGACCGCCGTTTCCGGGCGCGTCCAACATGCGGCGGCCCGCCTCATCGCGCGAGGGCTGGCCCGGCGATGGTGGAATGGGCGCCGCGCGGGTGGCATATTCCGCCGATGAACCGCGTTCCCGAGACCGGCCTGCCGATCGAGCCCGTGCTCCCCGTGCTCCGCGATGCGCTGCGGGCGGGGACGTCGGCCGTGCTGCAGGCGCCGCCGGGGGCTGGGAAGACCACGCTGGTGCCGCTCGCGCTGCTGGGCGAGCCGTGGCTGGCGCGGCGCAAGCTGGTGATGCTGGAGCCGCGCCGCCTGGCCGCGCGCGCCGCGGCGCACCGCATGGCGCACCTCCTCGGCGAGCGCGTGGGCGACACGGTCGGCTACCGTGTGCGCATGGACACGCGCGTCGGTCCGGCGACGCGCGTGGAGGTCGTCACCGAGGGCGTGCTGACGCGCATGCTCCAGCACGACCCGGCGCTGGAGGGCGTCGGCGCCGTGGTCTTCGACGAGTTCCACGAGCGCAGCCTGCACGCCGACCTGGGGCTCGCCCTCGCGCTCCAGTCGCGCGCCGTCCTCCGCGAGGACCTGCGCGTGCTGGTGATGTCGGCGACGCTGGACGGCGCGCGGGTGGCGGCGCTCCTGGGCGGCGCGCCGGTGGTCACCAGCGAGGGGCGCGCGCACCCGGTGGAGACGCGCTTCCTCCCCCGCCGCGCGGAGGGGCGGATCGAGCCGCTCGCCGCGCGCGCGGTGCGGGACGCGCTCGCGGAGCACGACGGCGACGTCCTCGTCTTCCTCCCCGGGGCGGGGGAGATCCGGCGGGTCGAGGAGATGCTTTCAGCGAATGGAGTGCCGCCCGGCGTGCGGGTGATGCCGCTATTCGGCAACCTGGCGCAGGAGGCGCAGGACGAGGCGATCCGCCCCAGCCCGCCCGGGCGGCGGAAGGTGGTGCTCGCGACCTCCATCGCCGAGACCAGCCTGACCATCGAGGGCGTGCGCGTGGTGATCGATTCGGGGCTGATCCGCGTGCCCCGCTTCTCGCCGCGCACGGGGATGACGCGGCTGGAGACGGTGGCGGTCTCGCGCGCGTCCGCCGACCAGCGGCGCGGCCGCGCGGGGCGGCTCGGGCCGGGCGTCTGCTGGCGGCTGTGGACGGAGGCGGAGGACGCGGCGCTGCAGCCCCATCGCCCGCCCGAGATCCTGGAAGCCGACCTGGCGCCGCTGGCGCTGGAGCTGGCCGCGTGGGGCGTCTCCGACGCCGCCGAGCTGCGCTGGCTCGATCCGCCGCCCAACGCCGCCCACGGCCAGGCGCGCGAGCTCCTGCGCGAGCTGGGCGCGCTGGACGACGCCGGCTCCGTCACCCCGCACGGCCGGGCGATGGCCGGCCTCCCCCTGCACCCGCGGCTCGCGCACATGCTCCTCCGCGCGCGGGAGATGTGGCTCGGTGCCACGGCGTGCGACCTGGCCGCGCTGCTCGCCGAGCGCGACGTGCTGCGCGGCGACGGGCGCGCGCCGGACGCCGACGTGCGCCTCCGTCTCGCGGCGCTGCGCCGGGAGCGCGGCGCACCCGGCTACTCGGTGGACGCGGCCGCGCTCCACCGCGTGCAGGCCGAGGCGCGCGACCTCCGCCGCCAGCTCTCCGTCTCGCCTGCCGACGCGGATGACGAAGCCGCCGGGGTGCTGCTCGCGCTGGCGTATCCGGACCGCATCGCGCAGCGGCGCCCCGGTGCCGGCGGGCGCTACCTGCTACGCAACGGCCGCGGCGCCGCCTTCCCCGAACCGCAGTCCCTCTCCGAGCGCCCCTGGCTGGTCGCCGCCGAACTGGACGACGCTGGGCGCGAAGGCCGGATCGTCCTCGCCGCGCCCGTGGAGCTGGACGACGTGGAGCGGGAGCTCGGCGCCCAGGTCGTTCGCGAGGACGTGGTGGCGTGGGACGCGGCGGCCGGCACGGTGCGCGCGCGCCGGGTGGAGCGGCTGGGTGCGCTGGTGCTGCGCGAGGGTCCGCTGGCGGACCCGGACCCGGCGCTCGTCTCCGCCGCGCTGGCCGAGGCGGTGCGGGAGGAGGGGATCGCCGCGCTCGGGTGGTCGAAGGCATCGGCGCAGCTCCGCGAGCGCATCGCCTTCCTCCATCGCCACGACCCGTCGTTCCCCGACGTCTCGGACGCGGCGCTGGCGGCGACCTTGGCGGAGTGGCTGGGGCCGCACCTGCACGGCCTGCGGCGGATGGACGAGGTGCGGCGGATCGACCTGGGGGCGGTGCTGGAGGGGATGCTCGCCTGGGACCAGCGGCGGCGGCTGGAGGCGGAGGCGCCGACGCACGTGGCCGTCCCCAGCGGCTCGCGCATCCCGGTGGACTACGCGGACCCGGAGGCGCCGGTGCTGGCGGTGAGGCTGCAGGAGGTGTTCGGATGGACGGAGACGCCGCGGATCGCGGGCGGGCGCGTGCCGCTCACGCTGCACCTGCTCTCGCCTGCGCACCGGCCGGTGCAGGTCACGCGCGACCTCGCCAGCTTCTAGCGCACCGGCTACTTCGAGGTGCGGAAGGACCTGAAGGGGAGATATCCCAAGCACGCCTGGCCCGACGACCCGCTCCAGGCCACCCCCACCGCCCGCGCCAAGCCGCGGCGATAGTGAATGAGTCCCTGCTGTTCAGAACGAAATCAAGAAGACGTCATCCTGAGTCTCTACCGCGTTCTATTCAGGCCGACCTCGTTTCATTCTTCTATCCGGCAAAGACTTGGCAGGCCGAAGGATTATAGGCGGCCTATCGAT
>DASYJZ010000567.1:0-4741 GCA_035995965.1 Longimicrobium sp.
CCCGCCGTGAGCCGCGCCGACGCCGCCATGTACGAGGAGAAGTCCCGCCGCCGCGCCGCGCGTCTCCCAGAGATGGCCGAGCGGTGACGATCCCTGTCCCGGGTGAACGATGACGGACGAGCGCAGGTACGGAGACGAAGAGGTCGCCGAGATCTTCCAGGCCGCCGCGAGCGGGCGTGGTCCCGACGGGCGCGCCCTCTCCTCCGCGGGCGGGCTCTCGCTCGGCGAGCTGCAGGCGATCGGCGGCGAGGTGGGAATCGCGCCGGAGCGGATCGCCCATGCGGCCGCGGGCCTGGAGCTGCGCCGGGGAGCCGCGCCCCGGCGGACGTACCTGGGGATGCCGGTCGCCGTCGGCCGGATCGTCGAGCTGCCGCGGGCGCCCACGGACCGCGAATGGGAGCTGCTGGTCGCCGAGCTGCGCGAGACGTTCGGCGCGCACGGCAAGGACGGGTCGCGCGGCGGCCTGCGCGCCTGGACCAACGGCAACCTGCACGCGTACGTCGAGCCGACGGACGCCGCCCACCGCCTGCGCCTGGGGACGGTGAAGAGCAACGGGATCGCGGTCGGCCGGCTGGGCCTCGCCGCCCTCCTGACCGCGCTGGTGCTGCTCGCCTTCCTCCTCACCGGCGAGATGGCGGGAGACGTGGGCATGGCGGCGCTCTTCGCCGCGATGGGCGCCGCGGCCCTCGGCTCCAACGCGCTGCGCCTCCCCCGCTGGGCCCACGAGCGCGAGGAGCAGATGGAGCACATCGCCACCCGCGCCCGATCCCTGATCCGCGCCGACCCGGACCCGGGCGTTCTACCCGAACCGTAAAAGATCACGCACAGACGCCGAGGAACCGAGAGCAGTGCTTTTCTCTCGGTTCCTCGGCGTCTCTGCGTGAGACGGCCGTGTCTGTTAGAAAGGCTGCTGCGTGCGATACTTGGCCAGCGACTCCAGGAACACCTTGCTCGCCCGCGCGAATGCCCCCCGCCGCCGCAGCTCGGTCGGGCTGCTCCCCACGAACTTCTGCGTGACCCGCCGCAGCCCGCTGTCCGACGAATAGCCGCAGGCGTGCGCCACGCTCAGCACCGTGCGCCCCGGGTCGTCCAGCAGCTCGCAGGCGAGGAGGATGCGCATCCACGCCAGCAGCTTGCGCGGGGGCGGCAGCTCCGCGCGCTCGCACCAGCGCAGCAGCGTGCGGCGCGAGAGCTGGAGCGAGCGGGCCAGGTCGCGCCCGTGGCCGCCCACCGCCACCACCTCGGCCGCGGCGTCCACGATGGCGCGGGCGCGGCCCGGCGTGTCGGGCGGCAGCGTGTTCTCCAGCAGCGCCTTCAGCGGGCGCCCCTGGCTCTGCCGGAAGCGCTGCACCAGCGCCTGCGGGGTGTCGTCGTGGCCGATGGAGATCACCTGCACCACCCCCCACTTGCCCAGGGTGCGCAGGTCGTCGATCCGGTCCGGCTTCACCTCCAGCGCGGCGAACACGGCGGTGGAGGGGAACTCCACCAGCAGGGAGCGCAGCGCCGGCGAGGGGCCGCTGCGGCCGTTCGCGTCCTCGTACGGGTTCACCACCACCAGCGCCGAGGGCGGAGAGTCGCGCACCGACTCCTCCAGCGACGGCCAGTCGGGCACGGTCTGGAAGGTGTACTCCTTCCCGGCGACCTTGCGGACGCGCTCGCGGAACTCCTCGTTGCCGTGCAGCACCAGCAACGGACGGGCGGAGATCTTCATCGGGATGTCCTGGGCCAGGGGGTAGAAGGTGTCTCGGCAGGCACGCGTGTGTGTCTTTCGGTACCGCTTTGCGGACGCGGCACACCGGCCTGCTCCGAAGGGTGAAGGCCCGCGCGAGCCCCGGTCGGGCTCGCGCGGGCCGCTGACTACCGTGCCACCAGCGACGCGTTCAGCGAGCGCACCAGGTCCGTCGCGAACACCTCGGTGTCTTCCGGCGCGGCGGGGCGGGGGACCTCGGCGGCGCGCGCGCGGGCCGCGCGGCCGCGGCGCACCGAGTCCAGCACCGACTCGGCGGTGAGCAGCGTCTTGGCCTCGCCGCGGTCGCGCGCGGTCTTCACCGCGCGCTCGGCGGCGCGCTCGGCCCGCTCGTTCTCGCCGAGCTGCGCGGCGCCATGGGCGAGCTCCAGCAGCACCTGCGCCGAGTTCTCGCTGCCGGCGTCGCGCGAGAGGCCGTCCCACACCTCGTCCCACATCTGCTCGAAGAGCCGGCGCTCCCCGGCGCCCGCCGCCGCGCGGACGATGTTGCCCAGGCACACCAGCCGGTCCTCCTGCCGCTGCATGTGCGGGAGCAGCGCCTCGAACACCGTGAGCGCGGGGGCGAAGTGGCCGCGCTCCATCCACACGTAGGCCAGGTCGTTGGCCAGCGCGGGGAGCCGCGGGTGCTCGGGCCCGTAGCTCTCGAAGGCGCCGCGGGCGTAGCGCTCGGCCTCGTCCTTGAGGTTGGAGCCGGCGGCGAGCACGAACAGGTCATGCTGCGCCGAGCCCTGGATCGCCCGCAGGCTGTGCCGCCGCGCCGCGCGCAGCGCCCGCACGTGGAAGCGGCGCGCCGCGGGGAAGTTGCCGCGCTGCATGTACAGGTTGCCCAGCCCGGAGAAGGCGAGCGCGTAGCTCTGCCAGTCGCCCGTCTGCCGCGCCAGCGCCACCGCGCGCCGGAACCAGGTCTCGGCGCGCGAGTACTCGGCGCGCCGCCGCGCCATCCGTCCCACCGCGTACGCGGCGCCGGCGTCCATCGGCACCGCCAGCGCCGCCGCCTGCCCGAAGCAGATCGCGGTGGCGAGGAAGCCCTGGTGGTCGGCCCAGTGGGCGATGTGCTGGCAGGCGAGCTCCACCCCCTCGGGACGCGCCGTCTCCGGCGAGCCCGTCATCCGCACGATGGTCATCAGCGGCGACTCGAGCTGCACCTCCACCCCGGCCGAGCGGATCAGCCCGTGCAGCGACGCGTCCGCCCCCGGCACGAACAGCCCGGCGCGCTCCTCGGGCTCCACCACGGCCCACAGGTTCACGTCGCGCGCGGCCTGCCACAGGAGGAACCCCAGCGGCCCCTTCACCTCGTCCAGCACGGTGAGCCCCTCGAAGGGCTCGGCGCCGTGGGTGATGGCCGGCGGGGTCCGCCAGCGGCGCGTGGTGCGCCGGACCGGCGGAGAAAGGCGCTTGGGTCGCATCACGGCTCCGGAAGGCGCGGGAGTGGAGGGCAGGCCGGGGTACGGCGGTTTACAAATTGTACGGTATGATAAGCCGGAACCCCCTGCCGCGCCATAGTATTCTGCATCCGCCCCGGTGAAAGCTTCCACCAGTTACGGCCATGCGATGGCCGATTGAGGGCGCAAACAGAGACCGTGTTCCGGCGCGTCCGGCGCCCGGCGCGAAGTGCCGGAAGGCCCCGCCGACGAGGCGCGCCGCTCTTCTGCTTCCTTCCGGTGTGCCCCGGACGCGGATGGCGTCCCCCCGGGCGCACGGGCCCCCGCGGCCCTCTGTCCGTCGCAATGTGTCGGGTTGTGCACCAAAATCGGGCAAGACGGAAGCTGAGACGAGGAGGTCGTGAAGGGGCGGATGAATCCGCGGCAACAACCACGCGAAGTCCGCCTGCGCGGACTACCAGCCCTTCGGGTAGCCGAAAGGACGTCGCACGCGACGGGTCCAGGTGTCGCCGAGGCAGGCCCGACCGGGGGGGGTCCGGTTGTTGCGCACCCCGCGCCGAACCCGCGGTCCACGCGCGCCAGACACAGCCGATGAGCCCCGAACCCCGCACCTCCAAGCCGAAGCCGAAGTCCGCCGCGAGCGCGCGCGACGCCGACGCCGGGCCGGAGCTGATCCCCGCGCGCGGCAAGGCGTGCGAGGTGAAGGTCGGCGGGCGCACGGTGCGGCTCACCAACCTGCAGAAGCCCTTCTGGCCCGAGTTCGGGATCACCAAGGGCGACCTGCTGCGCTACTACGTCGCCGTCTCGCGGTGGCTCATCCCGCACCTGCGCGGCCGGGCGATGGTGATGAAGCGGTACCCCAACGGCTGGAACGGGCCCTTCTTCTTCATGAAGCGCACGCCGCCCGGCGCGCCGGAGTGGCTGCAGACCTGCGCCATCGAGCACGCCTCGAAGAGCGTGATCGACTTCCCCATCGTCAACGACGTGGCGTCGCTGCTCTGGGTGGTGAACCTGGGGTGCATCGACCTGAACCAGTGGTACGCCACCTGTGAGGACTACAACCGCCCCGACTACGTGCACTTCGACCTGGACCCGGTCCCCGGGGCGGAGTTCGAGCAGGTGCGCGAGGTGGCGCTGCTGGTGCGCGACGCACTCTCCAAGCTGGGGATGAAGAGCTACCCCAAGACCACGGGGTCGAAGGGGATCCACGTCTACGTCCCCATCGTGCGCGGGCCGCTGCAGAAGCGGGTGTGGGCCTTCGCCAAGGAGTTCGCGCGGGCGATGGAGGCGATCCACCCAGACGTGATCACCGCGGAGTACCGCGTCGCCAAGCGTCCGGCGGGCCGGGTGCTGGTGGACTACAACCAGAACGCTTGGGGGCGGACGCTGGCGTCGGTCTACTCCGTCCGCGCCAAGCCCGGCGCCACCGTGTCGACCCCCGTCACCTGGGAGGAGGTGGAGAAGGGGATCGAGCTCGGCGACTTCACCCTGCGCAACGTGCCCGACCGCGTCCGCGAGCTGGGCGACCTCTACCGGCCGCTGCTGCTGAACCGCGGCCGCTTCGACCTCTCCAGGCTGATCTGAGGGGGCGGGATGGAGTTGCCGATCCCCC
>DASYJZ010000568.1:0-3010 GCA_035995965.1 Longimicrobium sp.
TGGCCGATGGCCTCGGCGAGCACGCGGTGGAAGAGCGCCACCGAGCGCCGCCGCCGCTCCGCGATGCCGCGCGGGGCGTCTTCCGGCTCGTCTTCGTACGGCGCGACCACCGCCTCGTAGTAGGGCGCGCCGGACTCGACGCCGTCTTCGATGCGGAACCGCTCTTGCCCGCGGCAGAGGATCAGCGAGCGGCCGTCGGGGAGCGGCTGGAACTTCGTGATCTCGGCGATGGTGCCGACGCAGCCGGGCTCGGTGTGGAAGGGCCCGTGGCGGTCGGGGTCGTGGTAGACGAGCCCGAAGCGGGAGTCGGCTTCCACGCAGCTCGCCACCATCCGGCGGTAGCGCGCCTCGAAGACGTGCAGCGGCATCGGGGCGCCTGGGAAGAGCACCACCGGGAGCGGGAAGAGCGGGAGGCGCCGCACGTCAGCCGGCCGTGCCGCAGCCCTGCGGCGGCTGCCAGGGCGTGCCAGGATCACCGGAAGCGGAGACGCGCACCCAGCGCGTGGGGATGGGCGCGTATGCGTGCATCTTCCCCTGCGGCAGCCGGCATACGTCGAGCCGCCAGGTGCCGGGCGCGAAGGGCGGGCTCTTGAGCAGGAAGTCCGACGATCCCGGGCGCGCCTGCGAGTCCAGGTGCAGGTCCATCCAGAGCCGCATCACCACCGGCCCCCGCCGCAGCACCACCTCGCGCACGTCCACCCTGCAGTCGCCCTGCCTGTACCAGGTGATCGCCGGGATGCCTCCAGGACGGTCGAAGCTGTTCGTGTCGTTCGGGTGGATCAGCGCCACGCGCACCATGAAGTCCGCCGGCTCCCGTCGCCGGGGCGAGTACTGCACGCTGTCCATCAGCGGCCGGGGGTCGACGACCGCGCCCGCCGCGTCCCGCACGACCAGCGCGATCGACGTGGGCCAGCAGTGCTGCGCCGCCGCCGGCGAGGCGGCCAGCGCGAGCCCCGCGGCGAGGAGGCCGGCGATGTGGATGCGCATGTGAAGATGAAGGCGGTGCTGGAGGGATCGTTCAGTGGCGCGGACGTGGTTCCTTCAATCGAACAGCTCGTCGACGGGGAAGCGCCAGCCCGGGACCGCCGGCTCGGCCTCGGCGATCTGACCGCGGCGGTAGATGACCGGGTGCTCGGGATCCTCGGCGCGATAGACGCGGATCAGCTCCTCGCGCAGCACGTCGACGTCCCACACCACCTGGGTGCCGGCCGCGAAGTAGTCGGCGCGCTTCCAGGCCATCTCCCGCTCGGCTGCCGGGCCATAGTTGCTCTCGCTGCGGATTTCAACCGCTAGAGCCGGCGCACCCTGGAGGAATTTAGCGACCGAGCGCGGGCCAGTGTACCACGCCGCATCGGGACTGAACGAGCGCCTCGGGCTGACGATGAACCCGCCGTTGTCCGTATACGCTCGCCCGCCACCATGCGCACGCTGGTGCAGCTTGAGGCTGGTGACGACGCTGGCTGCCGCCGTGTTGTGGAAATCGCCGGAGGGGCTCATCAGAATCAGCTTGCCGTTGACGATCTCGGCTTTGCCGCCGACGCGCTCCAGGTCTGCGACGGTCGCCTCGTTTTCCAGCGCCTGAATGCTCATCGGTACCCTCCGAGTGCGCGCGGTACGACGGAACTGCCGCCGTCCAGAGCGTCACATCCTATGGAAAAGTTATGGATCGGATCCGGCTGCGCAATATGGGTTCTGTGGCCTATTCCGAGCGCTTCAGTCCGCCGCGAAGCGCTCGGGCTCGCGCTCCGCGGCGGCCTTCTCCTGCAGGGCCCGCCAGACGCGCGGGGGGGAGAAGGGGAGCGAGTCCATCCGCACGCCCACCGCGTCGTAGATGGCGTTGGCGATGGCAGGGATGGAGGGGTGCAGCGGGCCCTCGCCGGCTTCCTTGGCGCCGTACGGGCCTTCGGGGTCGATGGACTCCACGATCAGCGAGCGCAGCTCCGGCGTGTCGAGCGAGGTCGGGATGCGGTAGTCGAGCAGCGACGGCGCGTTGTGAAGCCCGGCGCGGCCGTGGTCGGCGTCCTTCATCACGTGCTCCTCCATCAGCGCCTCACCGAAGCCCATGTACGCGGAGCCCTCCATCTGTCCCTCGACGATGGCGGGGTTCAGCGCGCGGCCGCAGTCGTGCGCCACCCAGATCGTCTTCACGTCCACGAACCCCGTCTCCGCGTCCACCTCCACCTCGGCCACGTGCGCGGTGAACGAGTACGCCGGGCTGGCGCCGATGGTGCCGCCGCGGTAGTCGCCGTGCACGTCCTTGGGGGTGTTGTAGCTGCCGACGGCGCCCAGCGTGCCGAACTTCGCCTCGGCCAGGTTGAAGGCCTCGCGGATCGGCAGGCTGCGCCCCGTGTCCTGCCCATCCATCGCCAGGCCGCCGGCCAGGAGCACGCGGCCGGGGGCGATCCCCCATTCGGCGGCGACCGCCTCCTGCACCTGCTTCTTCAGCTTGCGCGCGGCGTCGATGCAGGCGTTGCCCATCATGAAGGTCACGCGCGACGAGTAGGCGCCCAGGTCCACCGGCGTGAGGTCGGTGTCCGAGGCGACCACGCGCACATAGTCCAGCGGCACCCCCAGCTCCTCGCAGACGATGTAGGCGGGCACCGAGTCAGACCCCTGGCCGATGTCGCTGGCGCCGCTGAACACCGTCACCCGCCCCGAGCGGTCCACCTGGATCTGCACGGCCGACTGCGGCATGGCGTTGGGGTAGATGGGGTAGTTGGTGCCGGAGATGTAGCACGACCCGGCCACGCCGACGCCCCGCCCGTACCCCATCTTCCGGTGCTTCGCCGTCCACCCGCTGGCGCGCTCCACGGCGTCCAGGCACTGCAGGAAGCCGTTGGAGGTGATGCGCAGCTCGTTGACGGTGCGGCGGTAGCCGCCCATGAAGTTGCGCCGCCGCAGCTCGATGGGGTCGATGGCCAGCCGCTCGGCCAGCTTGTCCAGCGTGACCTCGAAGGCGAAGCGGGGCTGCACGCTGCCGTGGCCGCGCTTGGGGCCGCAGGCGGGCTTG
>DASYJZ010000569.1:0-10321 GCA_035995965.1 Longimicrobium sp.
CCACCGCGAGCGGTTCGCTGGTGATGGTGGCCCCGGTGCGGGTGCGGCTCTCGTCGCGCGCCAACGCGGCCACGGTGCCGGTGCGCATCACCGCCCAGGCCACCCCCGCCACCGTGGTGACGGAGACGGCGGGGCACCTCACCCTCGCGAACATGCGGGTGATCGGCGAGAGCGGCGCCACGCACGCCACGACCACCTACACGCTGTCGGTGGACTACAGCGGCACGCAGGCGTTCATCCGCCTGACCCACGACTTCGAGACCACGGTGGCCAATGGCACCAGGGAACCGGTGACGGTCGCCGCGCAGGTGCCGCTCGTCCGGTCACAGTGAGGGGGTGATGATGACGAACCGATTCATCGGCAGGGCGGCCGCGGCCGCCCTCGTCGCCCTGGCCGCGCCCGCCGCGGCGCAGGCGCCGCTCACCGCCCGGTCTGTGGGAGCGGCGGGGAGCGCCGTGGCCGACGCACGGGGTGTGGACGCCCTCTTCTTCAACCCCGCGAACCTGGCGCTCTCCGGCTCGCCGGCGTGGTCCGTCTCCATCCCGCAGGCGGCGGTGCGCACGGGCTTCGTGGGCACGCGGCTGGGGCAGGTCCCCTCGATGCTGCACTTCAACCGCTGGTCGCAGGGCGAGAAGGACGCGTTCCTGGGCGGCATCCCCGCCGAGGGGCTGAACGCGCGCGTCGACCTCACCGTGCCGGTGGCGGCGGTGCAGGTGCGCGGGTTCGCGCTGGGGGTGTCGTTCACCGAGTCGTACAGCCAGAACCTGGGCCGCGACGTGGCGGACCTGCTGGTGAACGGCTACCAGAACGGCCGCACGAACTACGCGGTGGGGAACACCAGCGGGCGAAACGCGAGCTGGCTGGACTTCAGCGGCGCGTACGGCCGCCGGGTGGGGAAGGTGAGCGTGGGCGTGGCGGCGCACTACGTCGCCGGCCGGTCGCTGGCGCAGCAGCGCCTCTTCGAGCCCAGCTTCGACCTGGAGGCGCAGGACATCTCCGCCGAGCTGCGCGAGGTGTCGGCGCACGGCGGCCGCGGCTGGGGGGTGGACCTGGGCGTGGCGGCGCAGCCCAGCCCGCGCCTCACCCTGAGCGCCGCGGTGTCCAACGCGCTCTCGGGGATGAAGTGGTCGACCGGCCTGCGCACCAAGTCGCTGGTGCTCTCGCGGGGTGATTTCTCCCGCACCGGGGCGATCGAGGCGCGCACGCGCTTCGACCGCAGCGAGGCCGCGCTGGACCCGCAGGCGGTGCCGCTCAGCGTCTACGAGACGGCGCAGGGGCTGTACGACGGCGCCTGGCTCCCGGCCACGCTCCGCGTCGGTGCCGCGTACCTGGCGACGCCGCGGACGCACCTGACGGCCGCATACCAGGGCGCGCTGGACAACGGCACCCTGAGCGGCGGGTGGCGGCGGCAGCTCTCGGGCGGGGTGGAGCACGGCGTGGGGCGGCTGCTCGCGCTGCGCGCCGGCGCGGGCACCGACGTTGGCGGTGCCTGGATGCTGAGCGGCGGGGCGGGCCTCGGCCCCCTGCAGGTCGGCGTCGCCCGCACCAGCGAGCCGCGGGGAAGCGCACGCTCGTCGGGGTGGACCTTCGCCCTCGGCTTTACCGCGCGTGGCGGCGTTCCCGTCCGCTGAGAGTTCAGTAAATCACGTCTCACGCAAAGACGCGGAGCCGCAGAGAAGCCAGTTGGCCTTCTCCGCGGCTCCGCGTCTCTGCGTGAAGACGTCGTTACGGCTACTTCGGCGACACCTCGGCCAGCCGCTTGCCGGGCGCCTCGGGGTTCTTGGAGCGTTCGTCCGGTGCGCGTCCCGCCGCGCGGATGTTGATGATCTTGTTCAGCATGTCGAACCAGAACGGCGCGCCGAGCGACACGGCGATGGCGGTGATGAGGAGGCCCAGCAGCTTGGGCAAGATCGACCTGTGCCACTGCCATGGCCATGCCGGCGAGAGCTTCCCGGTGGCGGCCTGCCTGGCGACGCCGAGGTGCACCAGCTCGCCGGGTGTCCAGCCGAGCGCGAGCTGCGTGCTGTCGAGCTGGGCTCTCGCGATCGCCAGGACTGCTCGCGCCTCGCCGCAGGTGAGCGGCTGCCGGGCGAGCGCCTTGTTGAACGCGGCGACGGCCGCGGGACCCACCGGTACCGGGCAGCCAGTGGTGTCCTGGGCCGTGGTGTCCGCCGGCGGCGTGCCGCCTGACGCCGCCGGTGGCGCGGTCGTGCCGGCCGCGGTGGAGTCTGTCGCAGTGGAGTCCGTCGCGGTCGAGTCGGCCGCGGTCCCACCGGCTGCGGTGGAGTCGGTCGGGGTGGTGTCTGCAGGGGGGCGGTGGGCCGTATTGAGCGCGATCGCCTGCTGGACCACGGCGTTGCGCAGCTCGGGGTTCGTGGACAACGTCCTCCACATCTGGATGGTGTCGACGTTGAGGAGGACGGCCATCACCAGGCCGATCAGCAGCAGCGCGATCTGCGTGTACCGCTTGTACGTCCCCGACACGCGGTCCATGGCGTTGTTGAACCACACCTCCACCGCGTCCTGCAGCTTCTGCAGTTCGAGCTCCGCCCCGGTGACGACGCCGGTCAGCGTGTCCCGCACCGTCTGCGGAACCACCGCGCTCCCCAGGATCGATGCCACGGCGGGGTCTCGCAGCAGCTCGGAGACGTCGGCCGCCGACTCCTGGCGCAGCGCGTCGAAGAGCCGTACCAGGCTCGGGGGCGTTGCGGCGACCTCGTTCTCGCCGTCTCCCGCGGGCGGGCTGGTCGGCGGACGCAGCCGCCGCGTGTAATCGGTGGCATTCAGCAGCGCGAGTGCGAAGTTGCGCGCCGGCAGGTACGAGGGAAGCCGCTGCGAGCGGACGCTGGGCCGCATCCAGCCGAAGAGGCGCCGCGCCCAGCGCGTTCCCCACAGCCGGTTTTCGAGCTTCTCGGCACGGCGGCGGATCTCGCCATGGAACGGGCTGAGCGTGGTGATCAGCGGATGCCGGTAGAACGCCTCCTTGACCGCCTGGTCGCCGAGGAGCTGGTCGACCGCGTGGAAGAGCTCCCGTCCCCGCTTGTTCAGCATCCCCGAGATGTACTCGTTGATCGCCGTGCAGAGCAGGCTCAGCAGCAGGTAGACGAAGGTGAGGCCGAGGACGATTTCGATGATCTTGAGGCCGGGCATGGCTGGGATGGGGTCGGGGTGGGGGGACGATGGCGGGCGTGTCACCGCAAGGTTGGACGGACGCGCCACCGGTTCTTCCAGCGCCGGGAGCCGCGAGGCCACGCCTCTCGGCGCGCGCGTCCGCATCCCCTATGTTGTGGTCGCGAGCGTCGAGTAGCCAGAGAGACGTTACGATGACGGAAACGAAGGGGGACAGCCTCCCGCGCGGCGAGGTGCTCGCACGCACCGAGGCGCACGTGCGCGCGGCGATGAGCGGCGAGGGCACCGGCCACGACTGGTGGCACGTGCACCGCGTGCGGCGGATGGCGCTGCGGCTCGCCCGCGACGAGGGCGCCGACCCGTACGTCGTCGAGCTCGCCGCGCTGCTGCACGATCTCGCCGACCACAAGTTCCACGGCGGCGACGAGACGGCCGGCCCCCGCGCCGCCCGCGCCTGGCTCCAGGGCCTCGGCGCCGACGCGGAGACGGTCGACCACGTCTGCGCGATCGTCGCCGGCGTGTCGTTCAAGGGCGCCGGCGTCGACACGCCGATGCCCACGCCCGAAGGCCGCGTGGTGCAGGACGCCGACCGGCTGGACGCGCTCGGCGCGGTGGGCGTCGCGCGCGCGTTCGCGTACGGCGGCAGCCGCGGCCGCCCGCTGCACGAGCCCGGCGCCGCCCCCGAGGCGCACGCCAGCTTCGAGGCGTACAAGGCCGGCACCGGCGCGACCACCAGCCACTTCCACGAGAAGCTGCTCCTCCTGCGCGACCGGATGCACACCGCCGCCGCCCGCCGCGTCGCCGAAGGCCGCCACCGCTTCATGGAAGACTTCCTCGCCCGCTTCCACGCCGAGTGGGACGGGGTGGACGGCGTGGATGGCGACTGAGCCGAGGCACCTGAGCGCAACCTCGCCAGGGAAGCGATGTCGGCGCGGAGGCCCTGCACTTCTTCCGCCCCGCGCCACCCCAAGGGCGTCATCCTGAGCGCCGCCGCGGGCCCGTAACCTTCAGCCGCACCAGCGCTCGGCGGCGGCCGAAGGATCTGTAGCCGACGCAGCGACACACCGGGCGGACCGCGCGATCATCATGGCATCGAACCTGGACCTTCAACACCTCGGCGGAGGCGCGCACGTCCTCCGCGGTGCCGTCAACAGCGGGCTGGTCGAGACCGAGAGCGGCCTGCTGGCGATCGACACCGGCCTCGACCGCAGCGCCGCGAACCGCATCCTGCGCGCGGCCGAGGAGCTCGGGCGGCCGATCGTCGCCATCCTCAACACCCATGCGCACGCCGACCACCACGGCGGCAACGCGCAGCTCGTCCGCCGGCTCGCCGCCCCCGTCTACGCTCCCGCCGTCGAGGAGGCGGTGATCCGCGAGCCGCGCTACGAGCCGGTGTACCTCTTCGGCGGTGCGGAGCCCGTGTCCTCGCTCGTCAACCGCTTCCTGCAGGCGGAGCCGTCGCCGGTGGACCACGTGATCCACGGGGGCGAGACGGTGGTGATCGACGGCCGGCCGCTGGATGTCGTCAACCTGGCGGGGCACAGCCTCGCACAGGTGGGCGTGCGCGCGAGCGACGTGCTCTTTGCGGCCGACGGCTTCTTCGGCCGCGAGCCGCTGGAGAAGCACGGCGTCCCCTACCTCGTCGACGCGTTTCGGTGGATGGACACGCTGCGCGCTCTCGGCGGGATGGACGCGGCGTGGATGGTCCCCGGCCACGGCCAGCCCCTCGACGATCCGCGCGAGACGCTCGCGCTGAACCTGGCGGTGCTCGACCGCGCCGCCGCGTGGCTCCTCGACCGCCTCGCGCACGGCCCGGCCGGCACCGAGGACCTCCTCGCCGACTTCGCCCCCGCGCTGGGCATGCGCATCGCCGATCCAACCTCGTACGTGCTCAACCGCGCCACCCTGCTCGGCTTCCTCTCCTCCTTCGAGCGCGACGGCCGCGCCGCCGTCGTGATCGAGGACGGGCGATGGCTGTGGACGGAGGATGGTCGTTCCGCCGACCCAGAGTAGGTCGCAGCCTGAAACTCCGGCGGCGTAGATTACGCATGGGAGTTTCCGCTTGGGGGGGCTTTGCGGCGGGTCGGTCGCGCTGTCGGAAGTTGCTTCGCCGCCTGCTCCAGCTCTCTAATGGCCTCGCCTTCGCCCTCCGATTCCAGGTGCGCGCGGCGAACCGCTGCGAAATGCTCGTATTCTTCAGCGGCCTTCTTGTCCGCCGCCCCGCGGCTGACGCTGCCGGCGTCTGGCAGCACGCGGCGATCGTTAAAGCGCAGGAAATCGTCGAGTCTGGATTCCCAGTCACGGAGGAAGATCTGCTTGCGCCTGCGGGCCTGGTCTTCAGCAAAATCGAGGAACATCACCACGATCCGGTTCAACTCATCGATCTCCTCGGCGTCCACGTAGTTCTTGGCGACGGTGACGTCGCCCTTCCGCACCACGCCGCCCTTCCAGCTGGTGAGCCCCATGTTCGGCCGGCGCGCGTCCGCCCGTCCGGCGATCAGCTCCGCCGCCGTCATCCCCGTGGCAGCGAAATGCAGCTTGTTCTGCACCGTCTGGAAGACGAGACGCGTCGCGGCGTCGGTGGGGGAATAGTCGGCGGCCAACGCAAGGATCTCGCGCACACGCAGGTACATGCGACGCTCGCTCGCGCGGATATCGCGGACGCGCTCGAGCAACTCGTCGAAGTAGTCCGGCACCCCGGCGCCGGGCGGATCCTTCAACCGCTCGTCGTCGAGGATGAAGCCCTTCACCAGGTACTCGGCCAGTCGGGCCGTCGCCCACTGTCGGAACTGCGTGCCGCGCAAACTTCGAACACGATAGCCTACTGCGAGAATGGCCTCGAGGCGGTAGTGATCTATCTCCCGGGCTACATCGCGTGAGCCCTCGATGCGAACTATCCGGAATTTCCGGATAGTTGCCTCGCGGTCGAGCTCTCCCTCGTCGTAAATATTCCCGAGGTGCTCGTTTATGGTACGAATGTCCTTCTGGAACAGGTCGGCCATGAGTGCCTGCGTCAACCAGATCGTCCGGTCGTCGAACCGGCACTGGATGCGCGTGCGGCCATCCTCCGTCTGGTAGAGGACGATGGATGACTGAGGAGGATCGGTACTCGACATTCGATGCTCTGCGATTATCTCGTGAATGCCCGCCACAGCGCGGTTTCGCAGGTCCGTGGCGCACCGCAGGCTCACGTATCATCAGTGATGACGGTGCACGCTGGCTAGAAATTGGACGTGACCGGGAATGTGGGGACTACGCGTCGATTGGACCAGCCGGTAGAACCCTGCCCATTCCCTCTTGACGCCGCCCCACGTTCGCGGAAGGTTGACTTTGATCCCCTCGCGGGAGCCTCCATCCTTCATTCCCCCCATCAGGAGGTGCACATGGCGTCAGCGCCCAGTTTCACAACCGACCGCATCCGCAACGTGGTGGTGGTGGGCCACGGCGGCAGCGGCAAGACCACGCTGATCGACGCCTGCTGCCACACCTCGGGCGCCTCCAAGCGCCACGGCTCCGCCACCGAGGGCACGGCGCTGACCATGTTCACCCCCGAAGAGGTCTCGCACGGCATCTCCATGAACGTCGCGGTGGGCTACGCCACCTGGAACGACGCCAAGATCAACTTCATCGACACCCCCGGCTACCTGGACTTCTCGGGCGAGACCAAGGCGGGGATCCGCGTGGCCGACGGCGCGCTGGTCTGCGTGGCCGCGCCCAGCGGGGTGGAGGTGGGAACCGACCGCGTCTGGGAGCTGGTGCAGGAGCGCCACCTCCCCGCCGTCTTCTTCGTCACCATGATGGACCGCCACAACGCCGACTTCGAGCGCGTCTACCAGGACGTGAAGGAACACCTGACCCCCAAGGTGATCCCCGTCGAGGTGCCGATCGGCGCCGGCGAGGGGTTCAAGGGGATCGTCAACCTCTTCGACGACCGCGCCTACTACTTCAAGGGCGACGGCGGCGACGACTACGACGAGCGCGAGATCCCCGCCGAGCTCAAGCCCGAGGTGGAGCGCTACTACGGCGAGCTGATCGAGACCATCGCCGCCACCGACGACACCCTGCTGGAGCACTACCTGGAGGGCGACACCATCAGCCGCGAGGAGGCCATCCACGCCCTCAAGCAGGCGATGCTGAACGGCGAGCTCTACCCGCTCTTCTGTGGCGTGCCCACCGCCGAGTGGGGGACGCGCGCGCTGCTCACCAAGCTGGTGGAGCTCATGCCCAGCCCCCAGGAGCGCCCCGCCGAAGAGGCGCAGGGGCGCACCGGCAACGTGGTGGAGCTGCGCAACCTCAACAGCGACCCCTTCGCGGCGCTGGTGTTCAAGACCACCAGCGAGCCGCACGTGGGCGAGCTCACCTTCTTCCGCGTGTTCGGCGGGAGCGTGAAGAACGGCGACGAGGTGCTGAACGCCACCCGCGAGAAGCCCGAGAAGCTCACCCACCTCTCCATCGCGCAGGGGAAGGAGCGCTACGAGGTGGACGAGCTGCGCGCCGGCGACATCGGGGTGGTGGCCAAGCTGCGCGACACGCACACCAACGACACCCTCTCCGCCCCCAGCCACCCGCTGGTCCTCACCGGCGTCGCCTTCCCCGAGCCCGACATCGCCGTCGCGCTCGAGGCGGCCAACCGCAACGACGAGGACAAGCTCTCCGTGGGCCTGCACAAGCTGCACGAGGAGGACCCCTGCTTCGCGGCCGAGTACAACCCCGAGCTGGGGCAGACCATCGCGCGCGGGCTGGGGGAGCTGCACCTGGAGGTGCAGATGGAGCGGCTGAAGCGGAAGAACGGCGTGGGCGTGGTGATCAAGGCGCCGCGCATCCCCTACCGCGAGACGATCAAGGCCGCCGCCGAGGGGCACGGGCGCCACAAGAAGCAGACCGGCGGCCGCGGCCAGTTCGGCGACGCGCACCTGCGGCTCAAGCCGCTGGCGCGCGGCTCCGGCTACAAGTTCACCGACGCCATCGTGGGTGGGGTGATCCCGGGCAAGTACGTCCCCGCCGTCGACCGCGGGGTGCAGGAGGCGGCGCAGCGCGGCTTCCTGGCCGGCTTCCCGGTGGTGGACTTCGAGGCCGAGGTGTACTTCGGCAGCTACCACGCGGTGGACAGCAGCGAGATGGCGTTCAAGATGGCGGGGATCCTGGCCTTCCACGCCGCGGCCGAGAAGGCCCAGCCGGTGATCCTGGAGCCGATCATGGCGGTGGAGGTGTTCACCCCCGACGAGTTCGTGGGCGACGTAATCGGCGACCTGAACCAGCGCCGCGGCCAGATCCTGGGGATGGAGCCGGCCGGCCGGAACCAGAGCGTGCGTGCGCTGGTGCCGCAGGCGGAGCTGTACAAGTACAGCACCACCCTGCGCTCGCTCACGCAGGGGCGGGCCACGCACACCCGCAAGTTCCACAGCTACCAGGACGTCCCCGCGCACGAGGTGCCCAAGCTGGTCGAGGCCGCCAAGAAGGAGCGCGAGGAGCGCCAGGCGGCGCACGCCTGACGCGGCCCGCTGGTCGACGCGCCGGCCCCGGGGCTCCCCCTGCCCCGGGGCCGTGCCGCGCCCGTGTCCCCCATCCACGGCGCTCTCCCTCGCACGATCGTCCCTCTCCCGAACCGACCGCTGCGGTTCCGTGCTTGCAGTGCGTCGTCCGCATGACTCCGCGCCGCACAGCTGGACGGACGTACGTCGGCATCTCGGGATGGACGTATCCCGGGTGGCGCGGCGTGTTCTACCCCGAGGGCCTCGCGCACCGCCGGGAGCTGGAGTACGCCAGCCGGAAGGTGGATTCGATCGAGATCAACGGCTCGTTCTACTCCCTGCAAACGCCGAAGAGCTACGCCCGCTGGTACGACGAGACCCCGCCGGGCTTCGTCTTCGCGGTGAAGGGGAGCCGCTTCATCACCCACATGCTCAAGCTGCGCAACGTGGAGACGGCGCTGCCGAACTTCTTCGCGTCGGGGGTGCTGCGGCTGCGCGAGAAGCTGGGGCCCATCCTCTGGCAGTTCCCCGAGCGCTTCCCGGCCGACCTCGACCGCTTCGCCCGTTTCCTGGAGGCGCTGCCGAAGACCTCCGGCCAAGCGGCGGAGATCGCGAAGCGGCACGACCAGCGGCTGGAGGGGCGCGCGTGGACGGAGGCCGAGGTCTCTCTCCCCCTCCGCCACGCCTTCGAGATCCGCCGCCCCGGCTTCCTGGGCCCGGACTTCGTCGCGCTGCTGCGGGAGCACGGCGCGGCGCTGGTGTTCGCCGACACCGCCGGCCGCTGGCCGTACGCCGAAGACGTCACCGCGGACTTCATCTACGTGCGGCTGCACGGCGCGGAGCAGCTCTACGCCAGCGGCTACACCGACGAGCAGCTCGACTGGTGGGCTGAGCGCATCCGCGAGTGGCGCCGCGGCTGCCACCCCGCCGACGCGTCCTGCGTCTCCGCCTCCCCCCCGCCTCGCTCCCACGCGCGCGACGTCTACGTCTACTTCGACAACGACGCCAAGGTGCACGCACCCTTCGATGCCATGCGCCTGATGGAGCGGCTCGCCTAGCGCCAGGCGCCCCCGGCGCTCGACGACCTTGCCTCGCCCCGCCTCTCCCGACTACATTCAGCCAGCCCCGAACACGCCCTCGCGGGACAGCCAGCCCCTTCCTGGGGATTCGGCGGAAAACGGCCGTCGGCGCTCATCTGCCGTCCGCCGGGGTTCAGACGCCCCGACTCCCGTCTTTTGCGATCACCCGTTTCACGGCACAAAGAGGCCGAACCGCCCCGGCCGCGATCCGGCCACCAATCCCCCCGGAGCACGCCATGGCACCCTCCGCTCCCAGCCGACGCCCGCGCCGTGCGGCGCTCGCGGCCGCCGCCGCCCTCGCGTGCGCACTCGCGCACACGACCCTGCCCGCCCAGCAGCCCGGGACCCCCGCCATGCAGCAGGCCGTCGCCGCCCTCACCCGCGCGCTGCAGCAGAAGAACTTCGACCTGCTCTCGCCCTACCTGGACGACGGCTTCCACATCGACCAGCTCACCGGCGCCTTCGCGCGGCAGATCCTGCAGCGGGCGGTGACCGGCGGCGACGCGCCCACGGCGGTGCACGTCGAGTCCACGGCGCGCACCGGCGGCCTGGTGCACGCCACCACGCGCATCGACTACGCGGACCGGAGCCGCACCCTGGCGCTGGTGCTCACCGACGCCGGCAAGTTCGTGGAGATCCCC
>DASYJZ010000570.1:0-8228 GCA_035995965.1 Longimicrobium sp.
GGTGGTTCTCCTCTGCGGCTCCGCGTCTCTGCGTGAGATAAATCTGTTTCCGTTCATCTTCACCCCACCGGCACCGGCTCCTCCTCGGAAGGGACGGCGATCAGCGCGACCGGCTCGACCGGGGGGGCGGTGGCGGCCCAGAGTTCGGGGAGGCGCCGGGCCAGCACGCCGAACAGGCTGAGCGACGCATCGGCGATCACGCGCGTGACATCGCGCGCGAGCAGCCCCAGCGCGAACGCCAGGTCCCGCGCCTCGCCGCCGTCGGTGGGCCCGAGGGCGCGCAGCACGGCGGTGCGGTGCTTCATCAGCAGCGGCTTCACGGAGCGGACCGGGTTGAACTCGGGGACGTGGCGCGTCCCCAGCCCCTCGATCAGCGCCACGGCACGCCCGAAGTACGTCATCTCGCCCGTCAGCACCACCGGCCAGTCGTACAGCAGGTGCATCACCTCGTCCGCCAGGGCGACCTGGATCTCGCCCACGGCGGCGCCGCGCTCCGTCATCTCCAGCAGCAGCGCGACCAGGCGGTGGATGGTCTCGCGGTCGGTGTCCGGCTCCACGATCCCCAGCGCGAAGAATCCGTCCACCACGCGCCCGGCGTCGCCGCTCACGGCGGCCAGCGCGGTGTGCACGAGCTGCCGCCGCATCACCGGGTCGACCTCGATCACCATCCCGAAGTCCAGCAGCACCAGCGCGCCGTCGTCGCGCACCAGCAGGTTGCCGGGGTGCGGGTCCGCGTGGAAGATGCCGTCGACCAGCATCATCTGGATGTAGGCCTCGATCACCTCGTCGACCACCTGTTCCGGGTCGACCCGCCCCGCCGCTACCAGCGCATCCAGCCGGTCCACGCGGGTGCCTGCGACGAACTCCAGCACCAGCGTGCGCCGGCGCACCATCGAGTCGACCACGCGCGGCACCACCACGCGCGGGTTGCGCGCGAACGCCTGGCCGATGGCACGGGCGTAGGCGGCCTCCTGCTCGAAGTCCATCTCGGCGGCGATGCGGCGCTCGAACTCGTCCAGGGCCACGTGCACGCCGCGCAGCTGCGGATGCGACCAGCGCCGCTCCACCAGCGCCAGTAGCCGGCGCACGAAGCGGACGTCGTGCGCCACCAGCGCCTCCACCCCGGGGCGGAGCACCTTCACCACCACGTCCTGCCCCTGGTGCCGCGCGCGGTACACCTGCCCCAGCGATCCCGCCGCCAGCGGCTCGCGCTCGAACGCGTCGAACACCTCGTCCACCGGCGCGCCGTAGGCCGCGGTCAGCTCCGCCTCGATGCGTACGAAGGGGACGCAGGGGACGCGGTCGGTGAGCTCGCTCAGCGCGCCCAGGTATGGCTCCGGCACCACGTCGGGGCGCGCGGAGAACACCTGCCCGATCTTGACGAAGGTCGGGCCCAGCGTGGGGATGGTCCGCGCGAGCCGTCGCGCCCTCCGCTCGTGGAAGCCGGGCGCGCGGCGCGCCGGCGCGCCCCAGAGGAGCCACCGGCGACGGTCGCGCCCGAAGGAGAGCGCGAACGGCAGGAGCCGTATCAGCAGGAACAGGGTGCGCATGCAGTCCGGTGCGAAAAAACGAAGACGCGCCGCGGCCCCGAGCCCGGCGCGGCGTCCTGTACCCGCGGGACGCCGCCCGGTTCGAGGGTCCGAAACGAAACCTCACCCGGAGGACCGGAGGAGCCAGAGGAACGATCGCGATCCCCTGGTCCTCCGGCCCTCCGGGTGAGCCGATTCCGTGGTCGGTGTGTCCCTACGCCTACGCGCAGGTGTCGGTTTCGGCGCAGCCGCACCAGGTGACGACGCACGACGGGTTGCACGACAGGCCGCACGTCCCCACACCCGCTTCGCAGGTGACGTAGCCCGAGGGACCGCAGAAGTCACAGCTGTCCCCGCGGCGCGTCTCGCAGGTGTCGGGATCGCAGCGGGTCGGGCCGGTCATGTTCGCGCGCACCGTGCCGCGGAGGCCGTCCGCATGCCCGGTCTCGAACGACTCCACGTGCAGGTGGTCGACGTCCAGCTTCTGCTTTCGCATGGCTTCTTCCTCGTAGTGGGGTCTCAGGAGTCCGGACAGCAGACGCCCTGGGTGGCCAGGCAGGAGGGGTTGCACGACAGCCCGCAGGTGGCGTTGATGTCGCACGTGTCCCAGCAGGTCCAGACGGGGTGGCAGTCCGTATCCCCGGTTTCGTGCGCTCGCACGGTGCCGCGGACCTCCGCGGAGCCCTCCGTCTCGAACGATTCCACCGTCAGGTGGTCGATTACCAGCTTCCGCTTCTGCATGATGGCTTCCTGGTTGGCATGAGGAGGATGGCTCCGCGAGCGCGGCGCCGGTGTAGTGGATGCAACCAGTCTACTCCTCATCCGCCGCCCCGTCAAACAACAGCCGCCGCAATTTGTGACGCTCAATCCTCTCGGCTGAAGACTGTGTGCGGGGGAAAACTACTTGGTCTCATGTCACCGTTAACTCCGTTGACCCCGTGTGAGACCCATCTTTTCCGTTCAGGATTCCGTATGAAAGGCGGTTGGAGTCCGCGGAGGCGGACTGTGTTCCGCCGCGAGGCCGCGACTTCAGTCGCATCGTCGCCACGAAAACTCTTCCCGCGAACCCACGGCGCATCAGCACCCCAGCGCTATACAGTCCTGCTCCTGGAACCCGCGCGGCTCGATCTGCACGGTCAGGTGGTTCAGGCCGAAGCGCTGGCGCAGCACGGCGTGCATGTCGGCCAGGATCTCGCCCGACACGCGGCGCTCGTCGCGGCTGCCGACCACCACGTGGCAGCTCAGCGCCTCGATGCCGCTGGTGATGCTCCACACGTGCAGGTCGTGCACCCCCTCCACCCCCTCCACCTCCATCAGCGCCGCGCGCACCGCCTCCACCTCGATGTGTGGCGGGGCGCCTTCCAGCAGCACCGCCACCGAGTCCTTCAGCAGCCCCCAGCTCGACCAGATCACCAGCAGGCCGATCAGCACCGACATCGCGGGGTCGGCCCAGGCGAGGCCCCACGCCCACACCAGGATCCCGCCGGCGATCACCCCCACGTTCCCCGCGGCGTCGGTCATCAGGTGCAGCCAGGCGCCGCGGATGTTCAGGGAGTGCTCGCGCCCGCCGTGCAGCGCCGCCGCGCCGATCCCGTTCACGAGCAGCCCGCCGACGGCGACTCCGACGACGATCATCCCCTCCACCGGCTCCGGCGAGCGGAGGCGCTGGGCGGCCTCGTAGAAGATGTAGATGGAGATGGCGATCAGCGTGGCCGCGTTCGCCAGCGCCGCCAGGATCTCGGTGCGGTAGTACCCGAAGGTGCGGCGCGCGGTGGCCGGCTTCTGCGCGATCCAGACGGCGAAGAGCGAGAGCGCCAGCGCCGCCACGTCGCTGAGCATGTGCCCCGCGTCCGCCAGCAGCGAGAGCGAGTTGGCCAGGTACCCGCCCACCACCTCGGCCACCAGGTAGGCCGCCTGCAGCACCAGCGTGAACGCCAGCCGGCGCGCGTGGTCGCGCCCCGCGCGGGCGTGGTCGTGCCCGTGGCCGTGGTGGTGGTGCTGCCCTGCGCCCATGCTCGGGAATTGGATTCGGTTCGGCGCTACCCGGCGGACGGGGCGTCCGGCGGATCCCCGGCGGCCGGGAGATCGGCCGGCGGCGCGCGCAGCGAGGTGACGAGGAAGACGAGGCCCAGGAGCACCATCGACAGGCTGAGCACCTGCCCCATGGTCAGCGGGCCCAGCACGGTGCCCAGCGGGTCGCCCGCGGAGCGGAACTGCTCGTCCGGCTGGCGGAAGAGCTCCAGGAAGGTGCGCACGGCGCCGTAGGTGACCAGGAAGATCCCGCCGTACGCCCCGTCGCCCCAGCGCGCGCCGCGGCGGCGGTTCCAGAGGTAGACGGCCCACACCACCAGCAGCGTGAGCGCGCCCTCGCCCAGCGCCTCGTAGAGCTGCGAAGGGTGGCGCAGCGGCACCTGCGGCGCGATGCGCTCCCAGGTGCCGTCGCGGTACGCGCGGTCCACCAGCAGCTCGCGGGCGCGCATCCCGTGCACCGTGTCGGCGCGCAGCAGCCGCTGCGCCACCGGGTCCGTCGGGAAGCGCATCGCCCAGGGCACGTCGGCCCCGGCGACGCGGCCGTACAGCTCGCCGTTGATGAAGTTGGCCACGCGCACGGCGAAGATGCCGAAGCCGGCGCCGAGCGCCAGCGCGTCGCCCACGTTGCGCCAGGGGACCCGATGCTTCCGCGCGAACCAGGCGCACGCGATCAGCACGCCGATCAGCCCGCCGTGGAACGACAGCCCGCCGTCCCAGATGCGCAGCGCCTGCGCCGGGTGCGCCGCGTACTCGGAGAGCTGGTAGAAGAAGACGTAGCCGATGCGGCCGCCCACGATCACCCCGACCGCCAGCCCGAAGATCAGGTCGCCGATGGCCTCGGGGTCCACGCGCAGGAAGCCGCGGCGCGCGAGCGCCCGCAGCACCAGGTAGCCGATCCCGAAGCCGAGGAGGTAGCCGAGCCCGTACCAGCGGACGTCCAGCGGGCCCGGGAGGTCGACCGCGACCGGGTCGAGGTGGGGATAGGGGATCTCGAGCAGGGCCAGGGAGGCGAAGCCGTACACGCGCGCTCCCGGGCCCGGGTGTGGCTGCGGGGGGACTACTTGGCCGGCGACGAGACGGGGAGCCCCGCGTGCGCCTGCGCCTCGGCGAGGTGGAGCTGCAGCAGCGCGCGGTCGCTGGTCCCCTCCTCGGTGGTCTCCAGGGCCTGCGCGTACAGCTCGGCGGCGCCCTTCCAGTCGTTCGCCTGCTCGCGGAGCGCGGCTGCCTGCGAGAGCGCGTCCTGCTTGAGGTAGGCTAGCTTCGTCCCCTTCGCCACGCGCAGGTAGGCGTCGACGGCCTCGGCGCGCTTGCCGGCCGCGGCGAGCGCCGAGGCGAGCACCATCTGCGCCTGCTCCTTCACCGCCGAGCCGCCCTCGGCGGCGGGGCGCACGATGGCCAGGGCCCGGTTCGCGTCGCCCTTCGCCAGCCAGAGCTGCGCGGAGAGGATGCGGGCCTCGGCGGCCTCGCTGGTGCCGTCGTAGTTGTTGGCGAAGGTGTCGAGCTGGCGGGTGACGGCCACCGTGTCGGTGCCGAGCGACGCCTGCAGGTTCAGGAACGCCGTGGCGGCGCGCTCGGCCCGCTGGGCGGTGTACATCCGGTAGTACACGATGCCGCCGAGCGTGGCCACCAGCACCACGGCGGCGATGATCACCGCCTGGGTGTTCTTCTGCGCCCAGGCCGCCAGCTCGGCGGCGCGCATCATCACCACGTCGTCGCTTTCGACGGGCGTGCGGGAAGTCCGGCGGGCGACGGAAGGCGAAGCCATGCAGTCCTCGTAACGGGTAAGCGGCACCGGGCGCGCGGGCGCCGCGACGGCTCTGGTGGACGGAAACGCGAAGCCGTGCGCCGGGCGGCCGCCGCGTGCGCACAAGCGGGTAAAACTATCGCCTGACTTGGAGATGTGTCAACCGCAGGCACCCCTGCCGCGGTGCATTCCGAGGCTTTTACGGAACGTCTCACGCAGAGGCGCGGAGGAACGGAGAGAACCACCCGGGCCCTGTGCGGGCGGGCTCAGCGCGGCTCCTCGTCGGCGGCGTGGGCATGGCGGATCAGGCGGGCGGGGTAGACGAGCTCCAGCAGCGGCGAGGTCATGAAGGTGGTGGCGAGCGCCATCACCACCATCATCGCGAACACCGCGGGCGAGATCACCCCGATGTCCAGGCCGATGTTCAGGATCACCAGCTCCATCAGGCCGCGCGTGTTCATCAGCGTGCCGATGGCGCCGGCCTCGCGCCAGCTCATCCCGGTGAGCCGCGCCGCGGCGGCGCTCCCGCCGAACTTCCCGGCCACCGCCACCAGCACCACCAGCGCGCACCATCCCCACATCTCCGCCCCCTCCACCAGCCCGATGCGCGTGCGCAGCCCGGTGAAGGCGAAGAAAAGCGGGAGGAGGAGCACCACCGTCACGTCTTCCAGCTTCCCGTTCAAGGCGTGCACGAACGCCTTTCCCTTCGGCATCACCGCGCCGGCCAGGAAGGCGCCGAACAGCGCGTGCACCCCCAGCGCCTCCGTGGCCCACGCCGAGGCGAGCGCCACCAGCAGGATGGCGCCGAGCACGTCCTGCGTCACCCGCCCGTCGCGCTCGAAGCGGCGCTCCAGCAGCGCCAGGCCGCGCCGCACCACCAGCACCATCGCCGCCGCGTACGCCGCCGCGCCGGCCACGGTCGCCCACGGCGGCAGCCCTCCGCCCTTCGCGCCGACGATGGCCACCACCACCGCCAGGATGCACCACGCCGTCACGTCGGCCACCGCGGCGCAGGCCAGCGCCACGGCGCCCACGCGCGTGCGCATCAGCCCGCGCTCGGAGAGGATGCGCGCGAGCACGGGGAAGGCGGTGACGCTCATCGCCGCGCCCATGAAGAGCGCGAAGCCGGTGAAGCCCACCGAGCGGTCGGAGAGGCGCGGGTAGAGCTTCAGCGAGAGGAGCGCACCCAGGACGAAGGGCACCACGATGCTGGCGTGGCTGGTGACCACCGCCGTCGGGCCGCGGCCGCGCAGCAGCCGCGGGTTCAATTCCAGGCCCACGAGGAACATGAACACCAGCAGCCCCACCTGGCTGATGGAGCTCAGGAACCCGAGCGAGTCGGGAGGAAAGAGGCGCGCGGAAACGGTCGGGGCGACCCACCCCAGGAACGACGGGCCGAGCAGGATCCCGGCGGCCATCTCCCCCACCACCTGCGGCTGCCCGATGCGGCGGAAGAGCAGCCCCACGCCGCGCGCGGCGATCACCACCGCCGCGATCTGCACCAGCAGCAGCCCCAGGTGCGGCATGGCCGGAAACCCGGGCGCGGCGACGGGCCCCGCAGCCGACACGGCGGCAGCCGGCGCGAGCAGGTGCCCGCCCGCGCGCAGGATGAGCGCGAGCGCGGCGAGCGGGATCCCGACCAGCAGGAGATAGGCGGCGAGGGACTTCAGGGCCAGACGCACAGCGAATCGTCACCGGAAGAAGGAAGCCCCGCCTCCGGTCCGGGGCGGGGAGCCGCCAATCTACGTCGCAGGCGACGCGGGGCAATGCGGATGCACATCAGTATCGACCGGCCTTGCAGCGTACGGTCCGCAGCGCCACGATGTAGCCTCGCGTTCGCCTCTCCCCCGCCCCGCTTCCCCGATTGCGCCGCCATGCTCCGCAGCCTGGTCCTCGTCCTGGCGCTCGCGTTCGCGCCGTCGCTCGCCGCCGCGCAGGGCACTGCGACGGCGGCCAGTCCCCGCACCACCACCGCCCAGCCGGCGCCCGCTGTGACGCCCGCCGCCGCGCCCGCTCCCGCCACGGCGGACACGGGGGCGGTGCCGGTGCCGCCGGCGTCCGAGAAGGCGTTGCGCTACGAGCGCAGCGGGAACGTGCTCTGGGTGGTCGACACGCTCTGGGGGCTGCTGTTTCCACTGGTGCTGCTCTTCACCGGGCTCTCGGCGCGCATCCGCGACCTGGCGCGGCGGGTGGGGCGGAGATGGTACTTCACGCTGGTGGTCTACGGGGCCATCCTCACCCTGCTGGCGTGGGTGGTGAGCCTGCCGCTCGCCTACTACGAAGGGTTCGTACGCGAGCACGCGTACGGGCTCTCCACGCAGAGCGCCGGGAAGTGGCTCGGCGACTCGCTGAAGGCGATGGCGCTCGGCGTGGTGGGGTTCGCGCTGGTGATGTGGGTCCCCTACCTGCTGCTGCGGAAGAGCCCGCGCCGCTGGTGGCTGTGGACGGCGCTCGCGGCGATCCCGCTGCTGGCGGCGAGCTTCTGGCTCTCGCCGCTGGTGGTCGACCCGCTCTTCAACAAGTTCGGGCCGATGCACGACCGGGCGCTGGAGGCGCGCATCCTGGCCGAGGCCGACCGCGCGGGGATCGAGGGGAGCCGCGTGTTCGAGGTGGACAAGAGCGCCGACACGAAGACGCTGAACGCCTACGTCACCGGCTTCGGCGGGTCGAAGCGCATCGTGCTCTGGGACACCATCATCCAGAAGATGAACGAGCGCGAGCTGCTGTTCGTGGTCGGCCACGAGATGGGGCACTACGTGCTGCACCACGTGCAGCTGCTGATGCTCGCGGCCTCCCTGCTGGTGCTTCTCTCGCTCTACGCGGTGCACCGCTCGGCGGGATGGGCCATCGCGCGCTGGCGCCGCCGCTTCGGCTTCGACCGGCTGGACGACATCGCCTCGTATCCGCTCCTCTCGGTGATCGTG
>DASYJZ010000571.1:0-3011 GCA_035995965.1 Longimicrobium sp.
CCTGAGCGGAAACGGCGCGCCGCCGGGGTTGTCGTGCCCCTGCGTGCTAAAAAATTAGCGTAGGATGAAACCCCGGGCGCGACGCATCCGTTTCCCTCTCGAACCGCCCTGGAAACGCGGATGATGGCAAGCCCGGCCGACGGCGCGGGGCCTGTCCAACCTTTCCCGCGCTTCACGAATCCAATGGCGGTCCCCGGGTCGGCGAGCGCCGGCCCGGCGCAGGTCCCTGATCTCCGTCCTTCCCGGCCCGCCCTGGCCCGGCGCGGCCTCCGAACCCTTCCGACAGTCGCAGATCGAATGATGAACAGACCCCTTGTCCGCATGGCACTGGCGGCCCTGGCGCTCCTCGCCGCCGCTCCAGCCGCCGCCCAGCAGGTCGTCCAGGCGACGCCGCCGCCGGCGGCCACGGTGACCTCGTCCGGCTCGCCCGCGCGGCTCCTGCGCGCCGCGAGCGCCGTGGGCGTGAAGGTGGACGGCCGCCTGGACGAGCCCGCGTGGGCGACGGCGACGCCGGCCACCGACTTCGTGCAGCAGCAGCCGAACGACGGCCGCCCCGCCACCGAGCGCACCGAGGCCCGCGTGCTCTTCGACGGCGAGGCGATCTACGTGGGGATGCGGATGTACGACCCGCACCCGGACTCGATCCTGGCGCAGCTCACCCGCCGCGACCAGGGCTCCACGTCGGACGGCGCGCGGGTGTTCATCGACAGCTACAACGACAAGCGCACCGCCTTCGTCTTCGGGCTGAACCCCAAGGGGGTGAAGGACGACTTCCTGCGCTTCGACGACGGCGGGGGGATCGACTCGGGGTGGGACGCGGTGTGGGAGGGCGAGGCGCGGGTGGACTCGCTGGGGTGGACCGCGGAGTTCCGCATCCCCCTGTCGCAGCTCCGCTTCAACGCCACGTCGGTGAACGCGGGCGGGCGCTGGGGGGTGAACTTCCGCCGCTACATCGCGCGGCGCGGCGAGGTGGCCTTCTGGGCGCCGATCTCGCCGAACGCGAACGCCTTCGTCTCGCTCTTCGGCGAGCTGGAGGGGCTGCAGGGGATCAAGCAGGCGCACCGGCTGGAGGTGCTCCCCTTCGTCAGCTCCCGGGTGGACCGGGTGCCGAGCGTGGAGCGCAACGCCTTCGTGGGGCAGACCAACTACCAGACCTCGGTGGGCGCGGACGTGAAGGCGGGGCTCCCCGGCGGGCTCACCCTCTCGGCCACCATCAACCCCGACTTCGGGCAGGTGGAGGTGGACCCCGCGGTGGTGAACCTCTCGGCGTTCGAGACCTTCTTCCCCGAGCAGCGGCCCTTCTTCGTGGAGGGCGCCGACATCTTCCAGTTCGGCAGCCTGAACACCTTCAACGACTACGGCTTCACGCAGTTCTTCTACTCGCGCCGGATCGGCCGGCAGCCGCAGGGCGCGGTGCGCGACCCGGCCGCGGTGGAGGAGAGCTCCCCCGACGCCACCACCATCCTGGGCGCCGCCAAGGTGAGCGGGAAGCTGGGCGGGTGGTCGGTGGGGCTGATGGACGCGCTCACCAGCCGCGAGACGGCGCGCTTCCGCACCGGCGTGGGCGCGGACGGGCGCTACCCGGTGGAGCCGCTCAGCAACTACTTCGTGGGCCGGGTGCGGCGCGACTTCGGCAAGGGCGCCACGGTGCTGGGCGCCATGCTCACCGGCGTGGGGCGCGACCTGAAGGGGAATGAGTTCGACCCCTACCTGCGCAACCGCGCCTACGTGGGCGGGATCGACGGCTCGCACTCGTGGGGGAACCGAGAGTGGACGCTCTCGGGCTTCCTGGCCGGGAGCCGGGTGAGCGGGTCCGACGCGGTGATCGCCCGCACGCAGCGCGCCCCGGCGCACTACTTCACCCGCCCCGACGCGGACTACCTGACCTATGACCCGGCCAGGCGCTCGCTCGACGGCCACACGCTGGGCGCCTCGATCAGCCACAGCGGCTCCTGGGACATGTCGGCCACCTACAAGGAGGTGAGCCCCGGCTTCGAGACCAACGACATCGGGTTCATGAACCGGGCGGACTACCGGTCGTTCTCCACCTTCCTGGGCCGCCGGCTGAACAAGCCGACCGACTCGTTCCGCAACCGCTCGCTGTACGTCTACCACAACGCGGCGTGGAATTACGGCAGCGACATGATCTTCAACGCGCTGGGGCTGGGCGCGAACGGGCAGCTCAAGAACTTCTGGTTCGTGGGGCTGAACGGCGGGCTGAACGGGTCGCGCATCGACGACCGCGCCGCGTTCGGCGGGCCGACGCTGCGCCGGCCGGGGTCGTGGAACCTGGGGATCGACGTGAGCACGGACGACCGCAAGCCGCTCTCCCTGAGCTGGGGTGGCGGCTACAGCCAGGGCGGCGGCGGCTTCAACCGCAACGTGTACGCGGGGGTGAACTACCGCCCGACGTCGTCGGTGCGGCTGAACGTGGGCCCGTCGCTCACCCGCGCGCGCGACGCGATCCAGTTCGTGACCGCGGAGACGGACGCCACGGCCACGCAGACCTTCGGCACGCGCTACGTCTTCGCCAGCGACGAGCGCACCGAGGTGGCGATGTCGACGCGGCTGGACTGGACCTTCACCCCCACGCTGAGCCTGCAGCTCTACGCGCAGCCGTTCATCTCGGCGAACGACTTCGGCAACTACCGCTCGCTGGCGCGGCCGCGCAGCTACGACTTCGACCCGTACGCGCGGGCGGAGAACGACGACTTCACCTTCCTGTCGCTGCGCGGCAACGCGGTGCTGCGCTGGGAGTACCGGCCGGGCTCCACGCTCTTCTTCGTGTGGCAGCAGAACCGCGCCGGGGTCACCGACACGGGCCAGTTCAGCTTCGGCGACAACGCCCAGGGCGTGTTCGACCGGGCGTCGCGCAACGTGCTGCTGATCAAGGCGACGTACTGGCTGAACCGGTAACAACGGCAACTGCATCTCACGGTAGAGTAGGGACCAGGGTTGCCCCAGGTCCCCCTCCTCGAACCGGACGTGCGGATTTCCCGCATCCGGCTCTC
>DASYJZ010000572.1:0-3375 GCA_035995965.1 Longimicrobium sp.
TTGACTTTATGTGGCGGATTTAGGTAGCTTGGAGCCAGCTACATTTGTTTCTATCCTCGCATCGGGGCGCGGGCTCGTCACAGCCCTCCGTGGCATGTCTCCATGTGCGGGAGACAGTGGAACGCCGCGGGAGATGCGAGCCGATTCCCCGACGTCGTGGTGAAATCTCGCGAAGAGGAGCCCCTATTGGAGCTAAACATTTGCAGGGAATGCCTGCGCCGCACAGGCGGCACGACCCGGCTGCGCCATTGTCCGGTAGCGGGCGCATCCGCGAGGACCGTCCTGCTCGCACCGAGCAGTTTGTCACGCCCGCTTGCGGGCACCCACCAACTCAAAAGGAAACGGAAATGTCCAGCTTCGGCCGGCGCGCCTTCGCGCGCACTCTGCTTCTCGCCTCCGGGATCGTCTTCGCGGCAGCCTGCAGCAGCGATCTTCCCACCACCGCGGCCAAGGTCCCGGTGAAACCGCGGGCCGTCGTCATCAGCTCGGGCTCCTACTACGTGGTCCGCAACCTGGGCACCGACAAGGTGGCCGACGTCGAGAGCGCCGGGTGCTGCAACGGGTACTGGGTCCACCAGTGGACCTACGAAGGCCAGTACAATCAGCAGTGGCAGATCGTGGATCTGGGCAACGGCTACTACAAGCTCCTGGCCCGGCACAGCGGCCGGGCGATGGACGTCGAGAGCGCCTCGCTGAGCGACGGGGCAAGGATCCACCAGTGGGGGTATGACGGCTCCACCAACCAGCAGTGGAGCATCTCCGACGCGGGCAACGGCACCGTCTCCATCACGGCCAGGCACAGCGGCAAGGCGCTGACCGTCAGCGGCTCCGGGACGATCACCAATGACGGGGTGGGGATCAAGCAGTATACGTACTCCGGCACGAACCTTCAGAAGTGGTACCTGGAGCTGGTCCAGTAGGCCGGCTCCGCGCTCACGGACTCGCCTCATGATCGTTCAGCCCGCCGGGCAGTGCCCGGCGGGCTGTTCCTCTCGCTGTCCGTGCTCTCGCGGGATTCCAGTGCTCTAATCCTGACACCGAATCCGGAAAAAGATCGATCTCGCGCAGGGACGCGGAGACGCAGAGAGCTCGCGGCGGCTCTCTGCGGCTCTGCGTCTCTGCGTGAGGTGCTGTTCAGTGGGCCCGAGGCTGCGTCAGGCCTCCGCCAGCCACGCGAGCGCCGCGTCCAGGTCGGGGAAGATCCGCAGGGCGATCAGGGGATGGTCGTTCAGCGTCTGGAACATCCGCGCGAAGCCGAGCTGCACGGGGGTGGAGGCCACGAACGCCGACCGGATGGGGTTCGCCGGCGAGCGTTCGCGCCGCCGCCGAGCCAGCTCGAACATGTCGTCGAACCCGACCTCGAAGCGGGTGACGCCGGTCAGGTCGGTCACGCGGTGGGGGCACACGTCGGCGGCGTCCTCCGTCTCGGCCATCGCGTCCGCGAGCCGGCCCAAATCGCCGGGCGTCAGGGTGCCGGCGAGGACGATCCTCAGGACGCCGTCAGCGGACGACAGGGAGAAGGGCATGGGACGGGACGCGGCGGGATGAAGACACGCGAGATGGATGACCCACAGCATAGCCCGCGGATGTAACGGCCCGGTAACGGCGCGCGGCTCAGGCCGGGCCGGGGACCGCGTCGCCGCGGTACTGCTTGAGCTTGCGATGCAGGGTGCGGCGGTCGATCCCCAGCACCTCGGCGGCGCGCACCTGGTTGCCGGCCGTATCTTCCAGCACCTGCAGGACGTGCTCGCGCTCCAGCCGCTCCAGCGTCCATCGCTCCCGGCGCGCGCGCGCCGCCAGGTCGCGCTCCGGCTCGGCGCGGGCGCCCCGCGGCGGGTCGAACGGCAGCGTGGCCGCCCCCGCGTGCAGGATGGCCGCGCGCTCCACGAAGTTCTCCAGCTCGCGCACGTTGCCGGGCCAGGCGTAGGCCGTCATCCGCGCCAGCGCCTCGGGCGAGAGCTCCGGCGGCTCCACGCCGTGCTCCCGCGCCACCCGGCGGCGGAAGTGGTCGGCCAGCAGCGCGACGTCGGCCGCGCGCTCGCGCAGCGCCGGCACGTGCACGGGAAAGACGTTCAGCCGGTAGAACAGGTCCTCGCGGAAGCGCCCCTCGGCCACCTCGTCTTCCAGGCGCACGTTGCAGGCGGCGATCAGCCGGAAGTCCACGGAGAGCGCCGCCCCGCCGCCCACGCGCTGCACCTTCCGCTCCTGCAGCACGCGCAGGAGCTTCACCTGGATGGCGGGGGAGACGGTGGCGATCTCGTCCAGGAAGAGCGTACCCCCCGCCGCCTCCTCGAAGAGCCCGCGCCGCGCCGCCACCGCCCCGGTGAACGCGCCCTTCACGTGCCCGAACAGCTCCGACTCCAGCAGCGTCTCCGGCAGCGCCGAGCAGTTGACGGCCACGAAGGGCCGCCGCGCGCGGTCGGAGAGGTCGTGCACCGCGCGCGCCACCAGCTCCTTCCCCGTCCCCGTCTCGCCGGTCACCAGCACCGTGGCGCGGGTGGGCGCCACCCGCTCGATCAGCTCGAACAGGCGCCGCATGGGGGGCGCGCGGCCGATGAGGCTCGCCCGCGCCCCCTCGCCGGCAGCCCCGCGCAGCCGCGCCAGCTCGCGCCTGAGCTCCGTCTCGCGCAGCGCCCGCTCCACCGCCAGCGCCAGCTCGTCCACCTCCACCGGCTTGGCCAGGTAGTCGAAGGCGCCCAGCCGCACCGCCTCCACCGCCGAGGCCACCGAGCCGTGCCCCGTCATCATCACGAACTGCGCGTCGGTCTGCAGCGTACGCGCGGCCTGGAGCACCTCCATCCCCCCGATGCCGGGGAGCGCCAGGTCGAGCAGCACCACGTCGTACAGCTCGCCCGCCAGCCGGCGCAGCGCCTCCTCGCCCGTCTCCACCGCGTCTACGGCGTGGCCCTCCTCGCGCAGCACCTGCACCACCAGGTCGCGCACCAGCGCCTGGTCCTCCACCACCAGCACGCGCGCGGCGGGGCCGCTCACCGGAGCGCTCCCGCCGGGCGGTCCAGCACCTCGCGCACGCGGCGCGCGAGCGCGTCGGGCGAGACCGGCTTCTGCAGCCACTCCGCCTCCGGCCCGGCCGCGCCGCCGCCGGCCGGGTGGCCGGAGAGGTACAGCACCCGCGCCTCGGGGTGCAGCGCCAGCACCCGCCGCGCCGTCTCGGGGCCGTCCAGCCCGGGCATCACCCCGTCGCTCAGCACCAGGTGGATGGCCGAGGCGTGCCCCCCGGCCACCTCCAGCGCCTCGGCCCCGCCGCGCGCCTCCAGCACCCGGTAGCCGGAGAGCCGCAGCGCCTCGCGCACCACGCCGCGCACCGCGTCTTCGTCCTCCACCAGCAGCACCGTCTCCCAGCCGCGCGGGGTGGGG
>DASYJZ010000573.1:0-6435 GCA_035995965.1 Longimicrobium sp.
GCGCGGACTTCCTCCTCTCCACCGCGCACGAGTACTTCCACGCGTGGAACCTCGTGCGCCTTTGCCCGGCGGGGTGGGGCGGGCTCACGCACCTGCCGCCCGGCCGCACGCGGGAGCTGTGGTGGAGTGAGGGCGTGACGATGTACTACGCCGACTTGCTCTTGCGCCGCGCCGGCCTGGTGCGCAGCTCGCGCCTGGATGCCCTCCGCGACCAGGTGACGAGCTACCTGGACAACCCCGGCCACGCGCGGATCTCTCCCGAGCAGGCGGGATGGACGTACGACGACCCGCCCGGCGCCAACGGCGACTACTCGGCCGACCACTACCTGCAGGGGGCGCTGATCGCGACGGTGCTGGACCTGGCCATCCGCGACTCCACCGCCGGCCGCGCCAGCCTGGACGACGTGATGCGCGTCCTGATCGCCGAGCACGGGGCGTCGCGCGGCTTCACCGGGCTGGACGTGGAGCGCACCGCCAGCCGCGTCTGCGGCTGCGAGCTGCACGGCTTCTTCGAGCGGCACGTCCGCGGGGCGGCGTTGCTCGACTTCGCGCTGGCCCTGCGGCGGCTGGGTCTGCGCCCGCGAGTGTGGATGGAGCCGGCGGCCGACTCCGCCGGGCGTCCGGAGCCGGACCTGCGGGTGTGGGCTTACGTGCTCCGGGGCGAGACGCAGCCACGGTTCGTCATCAACGACCCGCGCAGCGCCTGGGCCCGCGCCGGCCTGCACACCGGCGACCGCATCGTCGCCTTCAACGGCACGGCGGTGGATGGACGGCGCGCGGCGCTGAACGTCATCCGCGCCCTCCACACCGGCGACCGCGTGCACGTCGACTTCCTCCGCGGGGACCGGCCGATGTCCGCGGACGTGGTGGTCGGCGGATACGAGCGGACGCGCGTCGCGCTCGAAAACCTCCCTGTCGTCACCCCCGCCCAGCGCGCCGCCCGCGCCCGGTGGATGGCGGCGCCGTAGACGCGCGTAGACGCGTCCTGGGGCAGCTTGCCCGCCGCCCGCCATCGTATCTACCTTTCCAGCATCCCCTGCTCTCCACGGCCGCTTCGGCGCGCCGGCCTCTTCCGCGAGAACCGCATGTCCGTGCTCGAACCTCCCATGACGCACCACGTGTCCAAGAAGGCGGCGCGGTTCACCGAGTCGGTGATCCGCGAGATGACGCGCGAGGCGATGAAGCACGGCGCCGTGAACCTGTCGCAGGGGTTCCCGGACTTCCCCGCGCCGCAGGAGATCAAGGACGCGGCCGCGCGCGCCATCGCCGCGGACGTGAACCAGTACGCCATCACCTGGGGCGCGAAGGACTTCCGCGAGGCGCTCGCGGCCAAGGTCGGCTGGCACCTGGGGCTCGACGTGGACCCGGAGCGCGAGATCACCGTCACCTGCGGCAGCACCGAGGCCATGATCGCCGCCATGATGGCCACGGTGGACCCCGGCGACGAGGTGATCGTCTTCGAGCCCTTCTACGAGAACTACGCCCCCGACGCCATCCTCGCCGACGCCACCCCGCGCTACGTGCCGCTGCGCGGGCCGACCTTCGCCTTCGACCCCGACGAGCTGCGCGCCGCCTTCAACCGCCGCACCCGGGCCATCATCGTCTGCAACCCCAACAACCCGACGGGGAAGGTCTTCACGCGGGAGGAGATGGAGCTCGTCGCGGGCCTCTGCATCGAGTACGACGTGCTCTGCCTGTCGGACGAGATCTACGAGCACATCCTCTACCCGCGGCCGGACCGGCAGGTGGAGCACCTGTCGATGGCGCAGCTCCCCGGGATGCGGGAGCGGACGGTGGTGATCAACTCGATGTCGAAGACCTACTCCGTCACCGGCTGGCGGGTGGGATGGGCCATCGCGCCCCCCGAGATCACCACCGCGATCCGGAAGGTGCACGACTTCCTCACCGTGGGCGCGGCGGCGCCGCTGCAGGCCGCCGGCGCGTTCGCGCTGGGGATGCCGCGCGGCTACTACGACGAGCTGCAGGCCGCCTACCGCCGGCGGCGCGACTTCCTGGTGGGGGTGCTGCGCGGGGCCGGCTTCCGCTTCGCCGAGCCGGACGGCGCCTACTACATCATGACCGACATCGGCGCCTTCGCGGGCCTGGGGTACGCGGACGACCTGGAGTTCACGCGCTTCCTGATGCGCGACGTGGGGGTGGCGGTGGTCCCGGGCTCGTCGTTCTACTGCGCCGACCACGTCCGCGAGCTGGGCGGCGACCGGCAGGTGCGCTTCTGCTTCTGCAAGACCGACGCGACGCTGCAGGCCGCGGCCGACCGGCTGGCGACGCTTTCGACAAGAACTTAGGTGAGAGCCGGCTCTTACGGATTCGCTCTCACAGGGGTCACAGGGGCCACGGAGGACGATCGGGGAATCTCCTCCGTGGCCCCTGTGACCCCTGTGAGAGAATGTCTTTTCAGTCCGTCGCGCCGAGCCATTCGCGCACGAGACGACCTACGCGCTCCGCGGCCGGCGGGTCGAGGTTCGCCATCACCACCAGGTCGTAGCCGCCCGGGAGGTCGCCCTCGACCAGCGCGTTGATCCCCGGCGCGCCGCCCGCCGCCCCGATCCCCGGGGGCGGTCCACCCGGGACCTTCCCCTCGCGCAGCGCCTGGACGAAGCGCACCAGGTCGCCCGCGGTAGAGTATCCCCCGCCCGCGCTGCTTCCGCGGCCGGGGAGCAGCTCCGTGTTGAGGTGTGCTGCCACGGCCTCGTCTTCTTCGCCACGCGTGGTGTAGCCGAGCGCCGTGCGCGGGGGAAGCGAGTCGACCGCCCAGGCCGCGGTGCGCGTCATCCCGGCCGGCGCGTAGACGTGGCGCCGCACGTAGTCGTAGTAGTCTTCGCCCGAGAGCCGCTCCACCAGCATCCCCAGCACCACGTAGCCGGCATTGGAGTACTGCTGGCGCGAGCCGGGCTCGAACTGCAGCGGCTCGTTCACGAACAGCGGCAGGTAGTCGCGGTTGTGGCGTACGTCGCGCCGCCGCCCGCCCGCGGGCGCCGCGAAGATGTTGCCGCCGATGCCCGAGCGGTGCTGCAGGAGTTGGCGGATGGTGACGCGCCGGGCGACCTCGGCGTTCGGGTAGTCCGGCCAGTACGTCGCCAGGGTGGAGTCCAGGTTGAGCTTCCCCGCGTCGGCGAGCTGACGGATGGCGGTCTGGGTGAAGACCTTGTTGATGGAGCCCAGGTTGAAGGCCGTCTCCACCTCGTTGCGGCGGCCCGCCGCGCGGTCCGCGAACCCATAGGCGTGCTGGAAGACCGGCTGCCCCGCGCGGGCCAGCACCACCACGCCCGAGAACTGCCCCGCGGCCGACAGGCTGTCGAGCGTCGCGCCCAGCCGCCGCACCAGCTCGGCCTCGGGGATCGGCGACGGCCGCTGCGCGTGGACCGGAGCGGCGATGCACGCGGCGGCGAGGATGAACGAGAGTCGTGTCATGGACCGAATCTGATGGGGAGATGGAGGAAGCTTACAGTCGTAAGATTAGGGACTGCGTCGCCGCGGATCGTTGCCTCGACCTGAGGCGACTCAGCTTTCTAACCTTCCGCTAATCCGTGCGCGCGCTGGGCCGGTTGAACGCCCGCGGGCCGCGCGGCTCTCCCGCCGACGGCGCTCAGCCGCTAAATTCGTGGCCGGAGCGACGTTGGCCACGACTTTCCCCGAGACGGACCGCCGCGGATGAACGAGACCTTCGCCGAGCTGCGCCGACGCGACTTCAGCCGGCTGGACGAGCTGGGGCACGTGTACCTGGACTACACCGGTGCCGGGCTGTACGCCGAGAGCCAGGTGCGCGCGCACTCGGAGTACCTCTGCCACAGCGTGCTCGGCAACCCGCACTCGCGCAATCCCACCTCGCAGGCGGCTACGCTCAAGGTGGAGGAGGCGCGCGCCAAGGTGCTCGCCTTCTTCAACGCCGACCCCGAGCAGTGGGACGTGGTGTTCACCCTGAACGCCAGCGGCGCGCTGAAGCTGGTGGCCGAGGCCTACCCCTGGGAGCCCGGCGTGCAGCTCCTGCTCACCGCCGACAACCACAACTCCGTCAACGGGATCCGCGAGTACGCCGCCGCGCGCGGCGCCGACGTGCGCTACGTGCCGCTGGGCGGCGACCTGCGCGTAGCCGACCTCACGCCGCACCTGGACTGCGCCGACTGCAAGAAGCCCAACCTCTTCGCCTTTCCGGCACAGTCCAACTTCTCCGGGGTGAAGCACCCGCTGGAGTGGATCGAGACGGCGCGCGCGCACGGCTACCACGTGCTGCTCGACGCGGCCGCCTTCGTCCCCACCAACCGCCTGGACCTGGGCCGCTGGACGCCGGACTTCGTCTGCCTGTCGTTCTACAAGATGTTCGGCTTCCCCACCGGTGTGGGCGCGCTGCTGGCGCGGAAGAACGGGCTGGGCGAGCTGCACCGCCCCTGGTTCTCCGGCGGCACGGTGCGCTTCGTGTCGGCGCAGAACCAGGTCTTCCTCCCCCACGTCACCGGGCGCGCCTTCGAGGACGGCACCCCGAACTACCTGGGGATCGCGGCGGCGGCGGCGGGGCTCGACTTCGTGGGGAAGATCGGGGTCGAGGCGATCCACGCGCACGTGATGCGGTACACGGGGATGCTGATGGACCGCCTGAAGGGGCTGCGCCACTCCAACGGCGCGCCGATGGTGCGCGTCTACGGGCCCGACACGCTGGAGGTGCGGGGCGGGACGGTCGCCTTCAACCTGCTGGACCCGGCGGGGGAGCTGGTGGACTTCCGGGTGGTGGAGCAGCGCGCCAACGCGGCGAACATCTCCATCCGCACCGGCTTCTTCTGCAACCCGGGCGCGGCCGAGTTCGCCTTCGACTACCACGACGAAGACGCGTTCCGCTGCATTCAGACGCTCACCGCCGAGACCTTCACGCTGCAGCAGTTCTCCGACTGCATGGGCGACCAGGCGGTCGGCGCCGTGCGCGCGTCGCTGGGCATTGCCAGCAACGAGGCCGACGTGGAGCGGCTGGTGGAGGTGCTGGCCAGCTTCCGCGACGAGGAGGGCACCGCCCCCTCCCCCGCCACCCTCGCCGCCGTCGCGGCGATCGACTGACCTGACAGATTATCTCACGCAGAGCCGCGGAGCCGCAGAGGAGAACAACCACTAATCCTCTGCGGCCCGGCGTGTTCCTGAGTGTACGTAATTTCGTACACGTGTTCGGATTCCCGTACAGTCGTTCGGCAAAGAGAACGGACAATGCACAGGCGCTGAAGTCGCTCTATTATACCCTCTGCGGCTCCGCGGCTCTGCGTGAGACCGTCTTTGGGTGAGTCTTCGTTCGCTAGAAAGTCTCCGAGGCGCGGTTCAGCTCGCGCATCCACGCCTCCGTGCCGAAAGAGCCCGCGACGAGGTTCGGGACCGAGAACCCGACGTCCAGGCATTCCCAGTAGATGCTCTCCCCACCCGGCAGGACCTCGACCGTCGCCAGTTCCTCCTCCGTCGCCCTCCCGAGTCCCTGCAGGAGGGCGGGTGGAAAGGCGAAGGTGCAGCGGTCGGTCAGCTCGATCGCGACGCGGCCGTCCGCAGCATCGTAGCAGGCCGTCTGCGCGCGTGGCTCCATCCGGGACGCGTTCCACCCGCGGTCCGCTGCCGAGGCGAGCTCCGCCATCATTTCCGCCTCGTTCGGACGAGCCATCGACCGCCTCCATTTCGATGCCAACCGGGAGCCCCCGCTGTGACCCCTGTGGCCCCCGTGAGAGCCTGCCGTTTCTGAACCTACGACGCGCGATCGCCCGCCCTCGCCCCGAGGTTGCGCTGCAGCAGGGCCTCGGGGTCGGGATCGCGGCCCATGAACTCGCGGAAGAGCTCGTCGGGGTCGGTGTCGTCGCCGCGCGAGAGCACGCTCTCGGCGAAGGCGCGGCCGGTCTCGCGGTTGAACAGCCCCTCGCGCTCGAAGCGGCTGAACGCGTCGGCGTCGAGCACCTCGCTCCACATGTAGCTGTAGTAGCTCGCGCTGTACCCGCCCGAGAAGATGTGCGAGAAGCTCGCGATGAAGTCGTCGGCGGCGAACTCGGGGCGGTGCTGGAAGCGGCCCAGCACGCCCCGGGCCCGCTCCACGGGGTCCTCCCCCGAGGCGGGGTCGAAGGCCACGTGCAGCTCCAGGTCCACGCTGCCGAAGCTGAGCTGCCGCATCTGGAAGTGCGCGGCCATGAAGGTGCGCGCTGCCTGCATCTTGTCGTACAGCTCCCGCGGGATCGGCTCGCCCGTCTGCCAGTGGCGGGCGAACAGGTCCAGCGCGGGGCGCTCCCAGGTCCAGTTCTCCATGATCTGGCTGGGGAGCTCCACCCAGTCGGCCGGCACCTGGGTGGCGCCGAGCGACGCGATCTCCACCCGGCTGAGCATGTGGTGCAGCATGTGGCCGAACTCGTGGAACACCGTCTCCACCTCGCGGTGGGTGAGCAGCGCCGGGTGGGCGGCCTCGGG
>DASYJZ010000574.1:0-19086 GCA_035995965.1 Longimicrobium sp.
GCCGCGGATTCGCGGCGGAGACCAACTTACCCGCCGAACCTTACCGCAGGATAACGCGGCGCCCGGGATCCACGCCCCGCAGCGTATCGCCGTTATCCTCCCGTAAGGGTCGCCGTGGCAGGTTGGAGAGTTCTCATTCCCAGGCGGCGGCACGGAGGCGATGCGGGTCCGGCTCTCGACCACGCTGATCGGCGCGACGTTGGCTTCTCCTTCGGCGCTGGACAACTCGGCCGCGTGCGCATCGCGGCCGACGACGAGGCGCGGGTTGTTTCCCGATCCCATCGTCATGAACGACCGCCCCACCCTGTTCCTGGTCCCCACCCTCGCGGTCGCCGTCCGCGGCCGCGACGACGGCGTTGCCGCCGGGACGGGGTGAGGACGGACCCGATGCCCATGCGCGAAAGCCTGAGACGCCACGGCGACTGGCTGTTCCGCCGCCGCAGCTACGTGCCCGTGGCGCTGCTCCCGGTCGTCGCCGCGGGTGTGGCCGCCACCGCGCACCCGCTGCCGCCGGGGCGCGAGCGGCTGTGGGAACTGCTCTGCTTCCTGCTGTCGCTCCTGGGGCTGGCGGTGCGCGCGTGGACGGTGGGCACGGCGCCCGCCGGGACGTCCGGCCGCAACCAGGGCCGCCAGATCGCCGACCAGCTCAACACCACCGGGCCCTACTCCATCGTCCGCAACCCGCTGTACCTGGGGAACGCGCTGATGTGGGCGGGGGTGGTGCTCTATGCACGCAACCCGTGGCTGGCGCTGGCCGTGGCGCTCGCCTTCTGGATCGTGTACGAGCGGATCGTCTATGCCGAGGAGGAGTTCCTGCGCGAGCGCTTCAACGGCGAGTTCGAGGCGTGGGCCACGGCTACGCCGGCGTTCGTCCCGCGCCCGCGCAGCTATCGCCCGGCGGCTCTCCCCTTCTCGTTCCGCAACGTGCTGAGGCGCGAGTACTCGGGGCTGTTCGCGCTGGTGCTCCTGTTCACCGCCGTGGTGCTGGAGTGGTGGCGCTTCGCTACGGGCCGCTGGTACGCCGACCCGGTGTGGCTCTCGGCGGCCGCCGCGTCGGCCGTGCTCTACCTCACCCTGCGCACCCTCAAGCGCCGCACCCGTCTGCTGAACGTGGAGGGAAGATGACGGCTGAGGGCGCTGCGGGCGGGCTCGCGGAACGCGCGCCCGGCTGCGCAGCCGGGGCGGGAGCCGTGTCTTGACCGGGAGCTCGCTGGCACGGGGGATGGGGTGCGCGCTGCTGCTGGCGGCGGTCCGCGCCACTCCGGACGACGCGCAGAGACGGGCGCAGCCGCTGCCCGCGCGCGACGTGGTGGTGCTGGCCGCGGGCGACATCGGGGACTGCAACTTCACCGACGACAGGGCCACCGCCGCGCTGCTGGACAGCCTCCCGGGCGAGGTGCTGGCGCTGGGCGACGAGGCGTACCCGCACGGCAGCGCGTACGACTTCAGCCACTGCTACGACCCGGCCTGGGGCCGCCACCGCGCGCGGACGCACCCCACGCCGGGCAACCACGAATACACCGATCCGTCGGCCCGCGGCTACTTCGACTACTTCGGCGCCGCGGCGGGGCCGCGCGGCAAGGGGTGGTACAGCTTCGACCTGGGCGCCTGGCACGTGGTCGCGCTGAACAGCGAGGTGGACGTGAGCGCGGGGAGCGAGCAGGAGCGCTGGCTGCGCGACGACCTGCGCGCGCACCCCGCCCGCTGCGTGCTGGCCTTCTGGCACCGCGCCCGCTTCAGCTCGGGACGTCACGGCAGCTCCGCGGTCGTGGCGCCGCTCTGGCGCGACCTGCAGGCGGCGGGCGCCGAGCTGGTGGTGCAGGGCCACGACCACGACTACGAGCGATTCGACCCGCTCGACGCGGCCGGACGGCCGGACCGCAACGGCCTGCGCTCCTTCGTGGTGGGCACCGGCGGCGCCCAGCGCCACGGCTTCGGCGCCCCCCTCCCCGGCAGCGTGGTGCGGTCGCGCGACTACGCGGGCGTGCTGAAGCTCACGCTCCGCGAGCGTTCCTACGCGTGGGAGTTCGTCCCCGTCGGCGGCCCCCGCCCGGCGGACCACGGCGAGGGCACCTGCCGGTAGCCGCGGCCGGCGAGCGGATCGCAGCGCGTCGCCGTTCGCGCGGCGCGGGACGTGCGGCTCGATGTGTTCACGAGAAGGTTGCGACTTCCGCCGGGAACCCGGGTGAGGAGAGACGCGGGCCATGATCTCCATCGCCACCCTCCTGCTCGTCGTCGCCACGCAGGGCGACGGCGCCACGCTCTCCGGCGTGGTGCGCGACGCGGCCACGGGCGAGCCCCTCCCCGGCGCCGTGGTGACGCTGGCCGACCTGGACCGCGCCTCCGCGACCGGGCCGGACGGCGGCTACCGCTTTTCCGGCGTCCCCGCGGGCCCCCGCCACCTGGAGGTCCGCCGGCTGGGCTACGAGACGCGCACCCTCCACGCCCTGGTCCCCGCTACGGGGTGGGTCCAGATCGACCTTTCCCTGAGCCCCCGGCCGCTGGCGCTGCGCCCCGTGGAGGCGTACGGGCCGGTGGCCGTGCGCGGTGCCGAGCGCGCCGCCGACGCGGACCCCCACCCCGCCGTGGCCCTCTCCGCCGAGGCGATCCGCGACCATCCGCTGCTGGCCGAGCCCGACCCCCTGGCCGCGCTGGCGGGCGGCGCCGTGGGCGCGCAGCCCGAGCAGCCGCGCGGGCTGCACGTGCGCGGCGGGAGCGCCGACCAGGTCGGCTACCTGATCGACGGCGTGCCGGTGCTGAGCCCCTTCCACGCCGCCGGCCTCTTCGGCGCCTGGGAGGCCGACGCGCTGGCGGGCGTTCGCCTGGACCCCACGCCCCCCGCCGAGGCGGCCGCCGACGCGCTCTCCGGCGTGGTGCAGGCCGAGACCCTGGTGCCCGGCCGGGTGCTGCGCGCGCAGGGCTCGGCCGGCACCGCGCAGGCGCACCTGACGGTGGACGGCCCGCTCCCCGCGCTGCACGGCGGCTTCCTGTTCAGCGCCCGCCGCGGCTTCCCGGGGGTTCCCGACCCTAAGGAAGAGTCCACCTACCTGGCGGGCCACAGCTCCGACTGGCTGGCCAAGCTCCAGGGCGCGGTGGCCGGCGGGGCGTTCCGCGTGCTGGCGTTCGGCAGCCGCAACGCCAGCAACGCCGCGGCCCTCCCCACTCCCGACGGTCCCCCGTCCTCCGGCGAACCGCGGAACCGCTTCGCCTGGAGCGGGCTATCCTGGGGTGGCGAGTGGTCGCGGCCGCTGGCCGGCGGACGGCTGCGGCTGCGCGGCTGGCGCGCCGGGGCCGACGCCGCGGCGCGGTGGGCCAGCGACGACCCCGCGGCCGCCGCGCTGGCCGCCAGCCGCGTGGACGCGGGCGGCGCGGCGACGTACGAGCTGGGCGACAGCGCGGCGTCGACCGTGGTCGGCGTCCGCGCCAGCCGCAGCCGCGGCGACTACCGGGTGGGCCCCGCGGCCGCGGGCGCCCCGCCGGCGTACCTCGTGGCCGGCGAGACGCACGTGGCCGCGCTCTTCGCGCGCGCCGTGCGCCCGCTCGGCGCGCACGCCGCGGTGGAGGCCGGCCTGCTGGCCGCCAGCTACGACGACCGGGCCCGGCTGGCGCCGCAGCTGCAGCTCCGGTGGACGCCGGTGCCCGCGCTCACCCTGTCGGCGGGGGCGTCGCGCACGCACCAGCCGGAGCAGGCGCTGCACAACCCCGAGTCGGTGGTCGGCTACCTCTTTCCCCCCGCGTTGAACGCCGGCGCGGGGGCCGACGGCGTGCCCGTGGCGCGCAGCGACCAGGCCTTCGTGGCGGCGGGGCTGCGGCCGTCGCCCGGCGTGCGCGTGGCCGCGCAGGCGTACGCGCGCTCCTTCGACGGGCTGGTGCTGGTGGCCCCTGCCACCGCGCAGCCCTTCGCCACCGGCGGCTTCGCCGTGGGGCGCGGCACGGCCCGCGGCGCCGCGCTGGAGGTGGCGGCGAGCGGCGCGCGCTACGCGCTGCTGGCCAGCTACGGCTGGTCCCGGGTGCGCCTGGCCTACGGCGACAGCACCTACGTCCCCGACTTCGCCGCCACCCACACGCTCGACGCGGGGATCCTCTTCTTCCCCCAGGCCGCCACGGCGGTGCGCCTGAGCCTGTCGGGCGCGGCGGGCCGGCGCACCACGGCGGTCAGCGGGCCCTTCGAGTGGGAGGGATGCAACCTGGGCGACAGCGGCTGCGAGTTCGCCGGGAGCCCACAGCTGCGGGCCGAGCCGCTGGGCGGCACCCGGCTGCCGGCGTACCTGCGCGTGGACCTGGGCGTCCGCAGGCACTGGCACCTGCGGCTGGGCGGCCGCACCGGAATGCTGGGCGTGCACGCCACCGTCACCAACCTGCTGGACCGGCACAACCTGCTCACGGTGCGCGTGGACCCCGCCACCGGGGCGCGCGAGCCGGTGGAGATGCGAGCGCGCGGGCCGCTGGTGGCCGGCGTGGACTGGCGCTTCTGAGCTTCCCCGTCACAACCGCGGCACCTCGCGGGCTCCCTTCCCCACGGGCGGCCCGCCGTCGCCGCGCAGGCACCCGCACGACCCGCAGCGAATGGACACTTCGTTCCACCAGCGCTTCGTGGAGATCTTCAACGCGGACTACGCCCGGGTGTTTCGCTATCTCGACCGCCTCTCCGGCGACCCCGAGCTGGCGGCCGACGTGGCGCAGGAGGCCTTCGTCCGCCTCTACCGGCGCGGGTCGCTTCCCGACGCGCCCACGGCGTGGCTGATCTCGGTGGCCATGAACCTGTTCCGCAACGAGCGCGCGCGGCACGCCCGGCGCAGGCGGCTGCTCACGGTGGAGCGCGGCGAGCGCGCGATGGCCGAGCCCGCGCCTTCGCCGTACGACGCCGTGGCGGGCGGCGAGAGCCGCGACCGCGTGCGCGCGGCGCTGGACCGCCTCGCCGAGCGCGAGCGGCAGCTCCTGCTGCTCCGCGCCGAGGGATATGCGTATTCCGACATCGCCCGCGCGCTGGAGCTGAACGAGGCCAGCGTGGGGACCCTGCTGGCGCGTGCGAAGCGCGCCTTCCGCGAGGCCTGGGAGGAGCCGGTCCATGCATCTTGATCCCGAGCAGGTCCAGCGCCTGCTGCACGGCGAGCTGGAGCCGGGCGACGCCGTCCCCCTGCGCGCGCACGCCGCCGGGTGTACGGTGTGCGGCGGCCGCCTGGACGCGGCCGCGCGCGAGGAGGAGGAGCTCTTCCGGCGGCTCGGGCTGCTGGACCACCCCGTGCCGCGCCTGACCGCGGGAGAGCTCGCCCGCCGGGCCGCGCCGACGCGCTCGCCGGTGTGGCGAATGGCCGCGGGGATCGTGCTGGCCTTCGCCGCGTCGGGGGTGCTGTACGCCTTCCCCGGTTCGCCGCTCCCGGCCCTGGTGCGCGGCGGCGGCGTGGCGCACCCGCCCGCCGCCCCGCGCCCGGCGCCGCCCGCGCCGCCGGAGCCCGGCCGGCCGTCGGGGGTGGCGGTGGTGCCGGGCGGCGACTTCGCGATCGTGTTCGCGTCGCCCCAGGCGCGCGGGTCGGCCCGGGTGCGGGTGGTGGACGGGCCCGAACTGGCGGTGCGGGCGTTCGGCGCGCCGGTGCGCTTCGACCTGGGCGTGGACCGCGTCACCATTGCCAACGCGGGCGCCGCGGCCGACTACGAGGTCCTCCTCCCCCGCGGCGCGCGCTCCGTGCGCATCCAGGTGGGCGGGGCCACGGTGCTGCGGAAGACGGGCGGCCGCATCGCCACGCCCTCCAGCCCCGACGCGCACGGCATCTACGTCATCCCCCTTCAGCGATAACAGATCTGGCAAAAGAACATTTCTCTCACAGGGGTCACAGAGGTCACAGAGTCCTGATCGCTGTTCCTCCGTGTCCTCCGTGACCTCTGTGAGAGCCAAATCAGGACCTTCCCTCCACGTCGTTCTTGCGGATCCGATGGAAACCCTACGTCGGTAATCTTAGCCCGCCTCCGCCTGTCACAACCGCGCGCGCTCGCCGGTTCCCCTCCCCGGACACGCGAACCCTCTCCCACCACCCCGGGCGGGCATGCTCACGCTCCTTCTGGCCGCGCAGCTGGCGACGGGCGACTCGACCTACGCGACCCCCGCGCTGCGCGACTTCGTGGCCCGGGCGGCGGCGGCCAACCGCGAGGCCCCCGCCTCGCTGCGCGGCTACTCGGCGCGGCTGGAGAGCGACCTGGCGTACCTGGTCCCCGACGAGAAGGGGCGCGAGCACGCCCAGCAGCTCGAGCAGGTGGAGAGCGAGCTCGCCTGGAGCCGGTCGGGAGAGGTGCGGCAGCACGTGGTGGGCTACCGGATGCGCACGGGGGGGATGACGGTGTCGGCGCTCTCGCTCCTGCGCCGGCCCTGGGTCGTGGCGGTCCTCTACGGCGACCGGCTGCGCCTGCTCGTGGACCTCCCCCGCATCCCCGGCCTGGGCGGCGGGTGGGGGCGCGCGGCCGCCGTCCACCCGCTGGCCGCCGACCGCGACGCGGCGTACCGCTTCAGCGGAGGCGACACCCTCATCCAGCTCAGGCTGCAGGGGCGCACCGTGCCGGTGGTGCGCGTGCACGTGACTCCCCGCGCCTCGGCGGCGCGCGGGCGCCTCCTGCTGTTCGAGGGCGACCTGGACCTGGCGGCGGACCGCATGCAGGTGGTGCGCATGCGCGGGGTGCTGCGGCTCACGCGGGCGCGCCCGCCGGCGGCGGAGCGGCTGCAGCGGCTGGCGCTGCGCACCGCGGTGCTGGTGGACCTGGAGGAGGGGGAGTTCCGGCAGCGCTACTGGCTCCCCACCCGCCAGCGCGTGGAGCTGCAGGCGCTCTCGGGGCTCTCCAACGGCTTCCGCCCGGTGGCCCGCATCGTCACCACCTTCCGCGCGCAGGTGCTCGACACCGTCCCCGATGCGCTCGCGGGCGCCGCCGCGGCCGTTGTGGCCGACACCGTCGCCGCGGCCACCGGCACGCTCAGCTACGCGCCGAACGACTCGCTGAACGCCTTCCGCGACTGGGCGGCGGAGATCGGCGCCGCCACCACCGGCGCGACCGCGGCGGACTTCGACGACGTCGTGCGCCCCCGCTCGGTGCCGGACGCGCCGCCGCGCGTGGCGTGGGGCGCCGACCGGTTCTCCGACGTCTTCCGCTACGACAAGGTGGAGGGGCTCTACACCGGCCTGGCTGGCACCTGGCGCGGCGGCGCGGCGGCGCCGGGGGTGACCCTGGCCGCGCACGCGGGATGGGCGTGGCAGGAGGGCACCGTCCGCGGCACCGCCACCCTGCAGCGGCGGCGGGCCCCGTGGACGCTGGGGCTCACCGGCCGGCGCGAGCTGGACAACACCAACGACTTCGTCCCCACGCTCGAAGGGCCCGCCACCATCGGCGCGCTGACCGCGTCGATCGACGACTACGACTACGTGGACCGCTCGGCGCTCTTCTTCTCCGTGGCGCGGGCGCTCGACGCGGGCGGGCGACGCGTGGTGCGCTACGAGATCGGCCCCGGGCACGACGCCGCCGCGCGCAACCACGTCACCCGGGGGCTCATCCGCGTGGACTCGCTCTTCCGGCCCAACCGGGCGGTGGCGCCGGGTGGGTACCTGCGCCAGGCCGTCACCTTCGAGCTGAACCCGGAGGTGAGCGGCGAGTACCTGGAGCCCGGCGTGGGCGCCGCGCTCACCTACGAGCGGGGCGATGGAGGGCTGCGGTGGCAGCGCGTGGACGCGCGCGTGGCCTGGCGCCGCACCACGCGCAGCTTCACCTGGCTGGCGCGGGCCGACGGCGCCCTGCTCTTCGGCGGCTCGCCGCCGCAGAAGGTGATCGAGATGGGGCAGAACGAGGGGCTGCCGGGCTACGGCTACAAGGAGTTCGGCGGCGACCGCGCGGCGCTGGTGCGCCTGGGCTCGGCGTACGCGCTCCCCGTCTTCCGCGCGCCGCTGCGGCTGCGCCGCTGGCTCACGCTCCCCGGGCCGGCGCCCGCGCTCACCGTGGGGCTGCAGAGCGGGTGGGCGACGGCCGCCGCCCCGGCCACGCGCGCGGCGCTGGAGTCCTTCGGCACCGCGCCCCTTCCGGGCTCCGACCCGCCGCGGCTGGTCCCCATCACCCGCCCCACCGGCGGCTGGCGGACCACCCTCGGCTTCTCGATCGACTTCTTCGGCGGCGGCTTCGGCATCGGCGTGGCCCGGCCGGTGGACCACCCGGCGCCCTGGGTAGTGATCCTGGGCTCGGCGCAGCAGTGGTGAGCGTCTCCTTCAGCTCCGAGAGGATGGAACGATGATTCCCCTGACGAGGTTCGCGGCGCTGGCGGCGGTGCTCCTGGCCGCCCCGGCGGCGGCGCAGCGCGGCGGGTCGGCGTTCGCGCAGCGGCTGGTGGACGAGACCGTGCGCCGCCACCCCGAGGTGGCGGCGGTGGAGGTGACGGCGCTGGCGGGCGAGGGATGCGTGACGGTGGCGGCCACCGACCGCCGCGACGTGGGCGACCACTGCGACGGCGGCGAGCGGGCGACCATGCGCTCCGGCCGGCCGGACGTGCAGGACCCCAGCCGCAGCGACCCGGTCTACGACGTGACCCAGGCGCTGCACGACGCGTCGGGGCGGCTGGTGGGGACCATCGGGATGGACCTGCGCCCGGCGGCGGGCCCGGACCGCGGCGCGGTCGTCAGCCGCGCGGAGGAGATCCGGCGCGAGATCGAGGCGCAGATCCCGTCCCTCCAGCACCTCGCGCCCGGCGCGCCCGCTCCCCAGGCGGGCCTCGCCGCCGCGGCGCCCGCGGGGCCGCGCTTCGACCCGTCGGGCTTCGCGGCAACCGTCACCAATCCCTGGTACCCGCTGGCGCCCGGCACCACCTGGCGCTACGCGGGCACGGGCCGCGCGGCCAGCGAGACCAACGTGATCACGGTGACGGACGAGACCCGGATGATCCAGGGGATCCGCGCCATCGTGGTGCGCGACCAGGTGTTCGTGGACGGCCGGCTGACCGAGGACACGCGCGACTGGTACGGCCAGGACCGCGACGGCAACGTGTGGTACCTGGGCGAGGACTCGCACGAGCTGCGCGACGGCCGCGTGGTGAGCACCGAGGGGTCGTGGGAGGCGGGGGTTGACGGGGCCGTGCCGGGGATCGCCATGTGGGCGGACCCCACGGCGCACGTGGGCGAGCCGTACCGCCAGGAGTACCGCCGCGGCGTGGCCGAGGACATGGGGAAGGTGGTGGCGCTCCACGCGGTCGTCACGGTGCCGCATGGCACCTTCCGCAACTGCATCGAGACCGAGGACACCTCTCCGCTGGAGCCGTCGCTGAACGAGCACAAGTTCTACTGCCGCGGGGCCGGCTTCGTGCGCGAGATCGAGTCGCCCACCGAGGGGAGCGAGCTGGTGGCGATAGAGAAGCGGTAGTGCGGGAGTGCGGGAGTGGATGCAAGCACTTCCGCACTCCGGCCCTCATACCGATCTTCCGGATGTGTGCATTCGTGCAAAAACCCCAAGACGTCATCCTGAGGCCGGCCACGCCTCATCCTTCGATCCGGCAAAGGTTTGGCAGGCCGAAGGATCTATAGCCGGTCCATCGAAACACTTCAGGACCGCACAGTTGATCAGGCGGCTCTGGTAGTACACACTTCGGTTCGCCGCCCGGACCATGTTCACGCCGGGAGTGGATCGGAGACGGTGTCCAGCGCGTCTCGCCGCGTGACCGAGAGGTAGACGACCAGCGCCAGGATGGTGGCGAGGAAGAGGCCGCTGGTCGCCAGGGCGCCCAGCCCCAGGCCGCCCTTCGCGGGGTCCTGCGAGAGCCAGTCGCCCGCCGCGGCGCCGAGGGGACGGGTGAGGATGTAGGCCGCCCAGAACGTCAGGACCGCGTTGGCGCGCAGGAGGTAGTGCGCCGCCGCGACGACCGCGATCAGCGCCGCGAAGAGGAGCAGCGACGGCAGGTACCCGAGGCCGAACTGCTCCGCGACCAGGTCGCCGGCCGCCGTCCCGAGCGCGAAGGTGAAGAGGATGGCCGCCCAGTAGAAGGCTTCGCGCCGGGTGGTGACGATGGAGTGGATGGACAGCGTGTGCTCCGACCGGTACCACAGGGCGAAGGTCGCGGCGAGCGCCGCGGAGAAGACGATCGTGGTGGCCACGAGGGGGACGCCCAGGTTGTCCGTGAGGTTGTCGGTGATGAGCGTTCCCACCACGCTCAGCAGCACCACCGCGAGCCAGTACAGCCCCGGCACGTACCGCCGGGCGCGAAACTCGAAGGCCAGGGTGACGACCAGGAGGGCGCCCATGGCCAGGGTGGTGAGCGAGAGCCCCAGCTTCAGCGTCTCGTTCAGCGAGTCGGCCGCGGTTTCGCCCACGGTGGTGCAGAGCACCTTGATGATCCAGAAGTAGATCGTGATCTGCGGCACCTTGTTCAGCATCCGCGCCGCCGGCCCCGCCGCGGGGTCGCGAGAGCCGCCGCCGGCATGGTCGTTCTCCATCGTGTCTCCTCGGTACCGGGGGCCCCGCCATGCACGAGGCAGTCTTCGCCCCCGGTCCGCGCAGCCGCGCCGGAGGCCAGGAAAACTCGCGCGTCCAACCTTACGCCCCCATAACCGCCGTGCGTGGCACCGGCGGCGCGTACGGAATCGGTGCGCCGCGCGGGCCGAGTTATGCTCCCGTAAGGAGCGCCGGGTCACCTTCCGGGGTCTCCTTCGCCGTGCCGGGAACCGGTGGAGCTCGGCGTTGCGAACACTTCACCCTGACGAAAGGCTGCCGGTGCAGCTCGCCTCCGCCGTCCGCCGCGCGGCCTCCGTCGCGCTGTGCACCGTGCCGATCGCGGGCCCGGCCGCCTCGCAGCAGACGCGCGCCATACGCGTGTACGAAGACCGTGCGCGGGGCGAGCTGGTGATCGAATCCCCGCCGGTGGACGTGGCCGGCTCCGCGCACGCGCAGGTCCTGCCCGCGCAGGCGGCGGCGCCGGTGAGCGGATGGCTGCATGGGTACACGGTCGAGCTGGTGGACGCGCGCGGGCGCCCCGTGCCCCAGCGGCTGCTGCACCACGTGATCGTGCTGGTTCCCAACCGGCGCGGGCTGTTCGACCCCATCATGCTGCGGCTGGTGGCGGCCGGGCACGAGACGCCGGCCGTGCGTCTCCCGTCGCTGGTGGGATACCGACTGCACCGCGGCGACCCGCTTCGCATCGCCGCGATGCTGCACAACGAAGGCGCCACGGCCTTCAGCGGGGTTCGCGTACGGGTGCGCATGCCGCTGAAGAACGAGGCCGCGTGGATCCGCCCCGTAGCCATCGTTCCCTTCTCGATGGACGTGATGCCCACGGGAACGCAGCGCGCCTGGGACCTGCCGCCCGGGCACTCGAAGCGCTCCTGGGAGGGGCGGCCGGCCGTGCGCGCGCGCATCCTGGGCATCGGCGGGCACCTGCACCGCTACGGCGTTGCGTTGCGGCTGGAGGTCGTCACCGCCCGCTCGGTGCTGTGGGACGGCCGTCCCGTGCGCCGGCCGGACGGCGAGGTGGTGAGCATGCCGACGCACACCTTCCTGCGCGGCGTGACCGTGCGGCCCGACCACGTCTACCGGCTGACGGCGGTCTACGACAACCCCACCGGCCGCACCATCCCCAGCGGCGGGATGGGCGCCGCGGGCGGTGCCGTGATCCCGTCCGACCCCGCGCACTGGCCGGCCGTGGATTCCCGGAACCGCGAGTTCCAGCTCGACCAGCGCGCCAACTCCACCGATCCCGGAGCCCACCTGCGCGGTAGGGCCGATATGGCTGGAATGGGCGCGATGCATCATCCCTGATCCCGGCTGGACGACACGGGCAAGGACGGGCAAGGCCCCGGCAGCGTAAACCGCTGCCGGGGCCTTGTGATATGATTTCAGGTCAGTGCGCCCGCTGTCGCGGGATCCCGTCCCCGCGACGGATCTCGTTGGTCGTCAATCCTCTCGACGGGGCTCGTCCATCACCGGCGACGCGCACTCGGGGCAGGTGTAGTGCGGCGGACACGAGAACCGGCAGGTCGCGAGCGACGCGTCGTGCGCGTTCACGGTTCCGCGCGCAGTCGTGGCCAGGGACGTGGTAGCGAACGACTCCACGCGCAGTTCCTCGAGCTTCACCTTCATGTTTCCCTCCTTCGACGAGGCGATCGGTAATCCCACTCTTCGCGCGCAAAGTGGAACGGGGGGGGGCCGCTGAATATATCCTCTGACCGCGATGGAGACGAGCGCGTAGGACGGCTGATACCGATTTCGCAGAATGTCTGTGCATCCGCTCCAGCCCTTGAAACGTCATCCCGAGCGGTGCCGCTGCGCCGACCTGGACGCGTCACCAACGCCTGGCGGCACCCGAGGGATCTAGACTTTCCGCCGCGATGATGTCGGCTTCGTCGCAGCGACAGGTCTTAGATCCCTCGGCGCCGCCACGGTTCAGCGTTGGTTCAGGTACAGAGCGGCGGCGCCTTCGGGATGACGTCCCTTTGCACAATCGATTTCTGAAATCGGTATGAGACCCGTTCTTTTTCAAGATCGGGATAAGACAGTGTTCAGTCCGCGAGCCACTCCCGCAGCTTCGCGTACACCTCGCGGCGGTGCAGCAGGTCGAGGTGGCCCATCTCGTACCCGATCCACTCTCGATCTGCGGGGAGAGGCAATCCGAGCGCGCTCGGCACGGGCACGAGGCCGTCGCCCAGGAGCCGGTCGCGCACGTCGCCCATCCGCCGGCCCGTCGTGGCCGCGATCGCGTAGCACGCTACGCCGGCCGGGAGCGGCACCGGTATCCGTGCGGCCGGCCCGCGGGCGAAGCGGTCCCGCTCAGCCCAGTCCTCGTCCAGCAGGTTGCCGTGGCGGAGGTCGGTGATGCCGGCGCTGCGCACCTTCCCCAGGCCCGCGAGCGAGGCGGTGTAGCGGCCCGCGCCCAGCACCGCATCGAGCCGGTTGCCTCCGCGCTCCAGCGGCGCGCCGTGGTGCGGCGTGCCGAGGAAGACGAGCCTGCGCAGCCGCCTCGGCCACGCGTGCCCGAGCGCCGCGCCGTAGTGGCAGGCGCTGCGCGCCACCAGCCCGCCCATGCTGTGCCCGACGATCGCCAGCTCCTCGACGGGCACGGGCCAGCACCCCAGCAGCACCTCGATCAGCGACGCCAGGGCACGCCCGTTGGCGGAGACGTGGAGGCCCGTGTTGTAGTGGAGGTACAGTGGTGTGTAGCCGTGCTCCGCCGCGAGCGCGGCTCCGTGGTCGTGCTCTTTCCTCGTCCACTGCAGGTCGTTCAGACACAACCCGTGCACCAGCAGCAGGATCTTCCCGCTCGGCCGAGCGATGGCCGCGGCAGGGGCCCGCGCGTCCAGCTCCAGCGGCCGCCCGTCCCGCCGCAGGCGCATGGGGATCGCCAGCGGGTTGCCGCTCGCCGCGAGGTAATCGCCCACCACGCCGTTCAGCGCCGCGAGCAGGGCCTCCCGCCGGGGCGACGACTCCCGCGCATCGCCGACGCGCGCGACGAGCCGCGCGAGCACCGCGTCCGTCCCGCCGCCGACGAGACGCGTCACCCCGCGCACGCCGCGGTAGACGAGCCCGGCGATGCCGCGCGTGCGCGCCGGCTGCGGCGCTCCGAAGAGCCGCGGCGCACGGACGACGGCGTGGTGCATCCCCTCGACCACGTCCGTGACGCCGAGGGTGGCCTGCACCGCCAGTCGCCCGAGGCCCAGTACGTCCGATGCGCGCGGCTTCAAAGGATGGGTCTCGGAAGATGGGGTCGTCACGCGCGACGCGCGGGAGGGACGGCGGCGGCGATCCTTCACCAGTCTACCACTTCGCCGCCCCGCCCGCGACGCAGCGTGTTTGCGTGCAGCCGCGGCACTCCGCATCTTCCGCCGCCCCGGCGTCCGCGATTCCAGCGAAGAACCAGCCCGCATGCCGCAGAGCACGCTACAGCCCGACCTTGTCGTCCGCGCGCACCGCATCCATCTGCTCGGCGCGCACGCGCCGGTCGAGGCGCTGCTGGTGCGGGCGGGGCGGATCGCGTTCGCGGGGACGTTCGACGACGCTCATGCGATGGCGGCGCCGGGCGCGCGGGTGGAGGACCTCGGCGATGCCGTGGTCACGCCGGGCCTGACCGACGCGCACGTGCACCTCACCACCTACGGGCTCTCGCTGCGCCGGGTCGACCTGAACGCGGCGCGGACGCATACCGAGGCGCTGGAGGCCATCGGCCGCGCCGCCGCGTCGGGCGAGGGGTGGCTGCGCGGGATCGGGTGGGACGTGCACCGCTGGGGCCGCATGCCCACGCGCCAGGAGCTCGACGCCGTCTGCCCCGAGCGGCCCTGCTACTTCCAGAGCCACGACATCCACGGCGCCTGGCTCAACAGTGCCGCGCTCGCGGCCTGCCGCATCACCGCCGACACCGCGGACCCGGACGGCGGCCAGATTGTGCGCGACTACGCCGGCGAGCCGTCGGGGGTGCTGCTGGAGAAGGCGATGACGCTCGCCGAGCGCCACCTACCGGCGGAGTCGCTCGCGGAGCGCGTCGCCGCGCTGGCCGAGGCGCAGCGCGAGCTGCAGCAGCTCGGGCTCACCGGCGTGCACTCGGTGGAGGTGACGGGGCTGGAGGACTTCTCCGCGCTGGCCGAGGAGGGAGCGCTGCGGCTGCGGGTGCTCCAAGCGATCCCGCTGGCGCGCCTCTCCCCCGCGATCGAGACGGGGCTGCGCAGCGGGTTCGGCGGCGAGTGGCTGCGGATCGGCGGGGTGAAGATGTTCCTGGACGGCGCGCTGGGATCGCGCACCGCCTGGCTCCGCGAGCCGTACGTGGGCGCGGACGACGCCGGCATCCAGACGCTCGCGGCGGACGAGTTCCGCGCGCACGTCCGCCGCGCCGCCCAGGCGGGGATCGCCAGCACCGTCCACGCCATCGGCGACGCGGCGGTGGAGCTCGCGCTGGACGTGCTCTCGTCCATCCCCCCGCCGTCCATGATGCCGCACCGCATCGAGCACCTGCAGCTCTGCCCGCCGGACCTATGGGAGCGCGCCGGCCGCTCCGGGGTGGTGGCGTCGATGCAGCCCGTCCACCTGATGACGGACATCCCCGCCGCCGAACGCCACTGGGGCCACGAGCGCTCCCGGGGCGCCTACGCCTTCGCGCCGGTGCTGCGGGCGGGGGCGACGCTGGCGTTCGGCTCCGACGTCCCCGTGGAGACCGTGGATCCGCGGCTGGGGCTGTTCGCCGCGGTGAAGCGCGTCGGCTGGGACGGCGAGCCGCGCGAGGGCTGGTTCCCCGAGAACGCGATCACCGCCGAGCAGGCGCTGCGGGCTTACACCGAGGGTCCGGCGGTGGCGGCCGGCGTGGCGCACCGCTCCGGGCGCCTCCTCCCCGGCTGCGACGCCGACCTGACGGCCTGGGACCGCGACCCGCTCGCCTGCGCACCCGACGAGCTACGCGAGATGCGGTGCGTGCGCACGATCGTCGGCGGGGAGACTGTCCACCGCGCATGAGCATGAGCGACACGGACGAGACGACCGTCCTCTTCCGCCCCGTCGGCGCGGCGGAGCTGAGGCTGATCGAGGAGAGCGGATGGCGCGCCTTTCCGCCGCGGCTCCCGCACCAGCCGATCTTCTACCCCGTGCTGAACGAGGAGTACGCCATCCAGATCGCCCGCGACTGGAACACGAAGGACGCGGCGAGCGGGTACGTCGGCTGCGTGACCCGCTTCCGCGTGCGCACCGCGTTTCTCAACCGGTATCCGGTGCAGACGGTGGGAGCCCGAGTGCACCAGGAGCTCTGGATTCCCGCCGAAGAGCTGGAGGAGATGAACGCGAACCTCGTCGGACCGATCGAGGTGGCCGCGGAGTTCCGCGCTGCCGGCGCCGTCCCCGTGGTCGACTCACACGCCGGCGACGCCGCTCGATGACGGACGAAGGCCTCGCGCGCGCGGCGGAGTGGCTGGCGGGCGCGGCGCGCGTGGTCGCCTCCACCGGCGCGGGGATGTCGCGCGAGAGCGGCATCCCCACCTTCCGCGACGCGATGGAGGGGCTGTGGGCGCGCTTCGACCCGCAGGAGCTGGCGACGGAGGAGGGGTTCCGGAAGGACCCGCGCCGCGTGTGGAGCTGGTACGCCTCGCGGCGGAGGAAGGTGCTCGAGGCCATGCCGCACCCGGGCTACCACGCGCTGGTGGAGCTGGAGGCGCTGCTCCCCGCCTTCACCGTGGTGACGCAGAACGTCGACGGCCTGCACGCCCTGGCCGGCTCGCGCGACGTGGTGGAGGTGCACGGCAACATCCGCCGCGCGAAGTGCCTGGACCGGCACCATCCCTACGCCGGCGACCCGCCCCTCCCCGACGGAGACGCGGCGGACCCGCCCCCGTGCCCGGTGTGCGGCTCGCCCCTTCGCCCCGACGTGGTCTGGTTCGGCGAGGTGCTCCCCGAGGAGGCCGTCGCCCGCGCGTGGAAGTCGGCGGAGGAGTGCGACGTGCTGCTGCTGGTCGGCACCTCGGGCACGGTCTGGCCCGCCGCCGAGCTCCCGCACGTCGCCAAGCGCTCCGGCGCTCTCGTAATCGAGGTGAACCCCGACCCCAGCGAGCTCACCCCCGTCGCCGACGTCTTCCTCCAGGGCCGCGCCGGTGACGTGCTGCCGCGGCTCGCGCAGGCGGTGGCGGAACTGAAGCAACTCGGCAGGTGATGTCGCCGGATCTATTTCGACTGTCAGGGTTGCGCCACGATGTTAGGTTGTGAGAACACCGCGAACCGGGAGGCGGTTTTGACCACAACTGCGCTAGGCCAACCGTACCGTGTCGAGTACAAGGGGAATGAGCTCGTCGTTCGCCTGAGCTCGGATCTGATGAGCCGCGAGGAGATGGTCGACTACATCTTCCTGGAAAACGTGCGCCAGAAGGCCTCCCTCAGCGACGTCGAGGTCGCAGCGCTGGCAAAGGACGCGAACCGTTCCGCCTGGGAGCGGCTGCGGCCGATGGTGGAGGAGAGAGTTGGCCGGCGGTTGAACTACATGGATGACTCGAGGCTGCGATGACACCCGACGAGAAAATTGGCGTGTTGGAGGACGACGAAAGATTCTCGCTTCCTGAATTGGGAGAAGATGGATTCTGGAGAGTCGTTGTCAGTCATCCTAACCGAAACGCGACCCTCACAGCTTCGGACTACGACGCGGTCATCGAGAAGGCTTGGAAGATCAGAGAAGAGTTAAACCACAAGTTGCCTTAGGCTTAGGACGTATCTGCGGTCATCTCCAATGCGATGCGCGCAATATCGTCCTCGGTCAGGTGCGTCTGAGCCAGTGTCCCGCGCTGGACTACCTCGGCCACGATCCGTCTGTCGGTCAGTTCCCAGGTGGCGTTCAAAAGTGCACGTCTCGCCTCGGGGCTGGTATCTGGTCGAATCTTCGACACGTCGGCTCCTTCTACGATGATCTGCTGAAAGTCAGATAGGCACGCCGCTCAGGCTCGCTAATATAAGCGAAGTCAACTTCGGAAAGGACTATCTGATATGACGCAGAGCCGCGGAGAGCCTCCGCGGCTCTGCATGAGTCATCTTTTTCCAGATTCGGGGATTACCGCGGCTCTGCGGACTTGAAGCAGGGCCACGCGCGGAACTCGAGGTAGTCCACGTCACCGTCGCCGAAGGTGAGGCCGGCGACGCGGCCGCGCGCGTCGCGGGTGAAGCGGAGGCGCACGGTGGTTCCGGACACGCGCACCCCGTTCGCGCCGAAGCGGTACCGCCCGCCTCCGAGCGCGGTCAGCCGTTTCTGTTCGGACCTACTCCTCGGCGAGCACCACCGGCACCGGCGCGGGGTCCGGCTCCGGATCGGGCGGCAACGGGTCCGAGGTCTCCAGGAGGATGATCTTGCCGGTGTCGGGGAAGCGGTAGAAGCGGTCGAACACCACCTGCAGCACCGCGGCCACCGGCACCGCCACCAGCGCCCCCATGATCCCCTTCGCCTCGGCGCCGATGAACAGCGCCAAGATGATGCTGAGCGGGTGCAGCCCCACCGCGTTCCCCACCATCTTGGGGTAGATCACGTGGCTCTCCACGTTGGCGACCACGATCTCCAGCCCCAGCACCCCCAGCGCGAGCCACGGAGAGATCGAGAGCGCGACCAGCATGGCGATGACCGTCACGATGATCCCGCCGACGTAGGGGATCAGCTCCAGCACCGCCCCCGCCACCCCCAGCGACAGCGCGAACGGCACTCCCATCACCGCCAGCCCCACCCCGAAGCAGGTCCCGAAGAACACCCCCACCAGGATCTGCGCCCGCACCCAGTGCCCCAGCCGCCCCGCGACCTCGCGCGAGACGTCGGCCACCATGGGGCGCATCCGCGGCGGGAAGAAGCGCGCGACGAAGCGGGGGGCGAAGTTCGCGTCGGCGCTCAGGAAGAAGCCGACCACCAGCACCAGCAGCGAGCTCACCAGCAGCCCCGTCACCGCCTTGCCCACGTCCACCAGCACCCGCGGCACGCTGGCCACGATCGATCCCACCTCGTTCCCCAGCCGCTGGCCCAGGTCGCTGGTGTCGATGCGGTCGAGGCCGGGGATGGCGAGCTTCCAGGTGCGCGGCAGCTCCGCCGCCTGCTGCGCGAGGCGCGGCAGGCTGTCGGCGAGCTGGCTCGACTCCGAGATCACCACCGGCACCAGCAGGGCGACGGCGAAGAGCAGCACCCCCAGGATCCCCAGGTAGATGATGAAGATCGCCAGCGAGCGCGGCACCCTCCACCGCTCCATCCGGTCCACCAGCGGGTCGATGCCGATGGCGAGCAGGATGGCGAGGAAGAGGATGAAGAGGATGTCGCTGAAGGCCGTCGCCAGCCACACCAGCGCCGCGGCGGCGAGCAGGTACGCGGCGGCGCGGCCGGTGATCCGGATGGTGTAGTTGCGCGCGATCATGGGGCGGATGGCGTGGGGGAAGCGCGGCGACCGCGGTGGGTGATTCATACGGTAGCGCGCCACGTCGCCCGGGAACAGCCTTGCGACCCGTCCGGCCGCGCCGTCACCGGGATCGGTGGCACCGGCCGCCGAGCGCGATTGCTGACCCGGGGTGGAGCGCGCTATCCTGTGGGCCCGCGCGAGGAGCCCATCGTCCGCGCCAGCACCCCCTCCACCCCTCCACGCCAGGACCCTCCATGAGCCGCTG
>DASYJZ010000575.1:0-8615 GCA_035995965.1 Longimicrobium sp.
TGGCCTCGCGGTACTGCCGCAGCGCCTGCACCGGGTGTACGTCGCCCGCCCAGGTCTCGCTGTCGGTGTAGATCACGAACACGTCCACCTCCCACCCGCGGCTGCGCGCCTCCAGCATCGGCAACGCGCAGTCGGTGCCGCCGAACGGCAGGGCGGCGGTGGCCGCCAGCACGTCGTCCAGCCGCTGGCGCGGCGAGATCGCCAGCGTGGTGAGCCCGGTGGGGAAGCCCGCGTGCATGCTCGGGCGACTCCCCGCCGTGAAGGCCGTGAAGAGGTGGTGCGGCTCGGTGGCCGCGGTCACCAGCGCCATCGCCGCGCTCGCCTCGCGGCAGGAGAGCTGCTCCAGCCCCTGCACCGGGGCCGTCATCGACCCCGACACGTCGAGCGCGAGCATCATCCGCTTCCCGCTCGGCTCCACCGCCCCGAAGGCCAAGTAGAAGGCCGCATCCAGCGCGTCCACCACCTCGGCCACCGGCTCCCACGAGTGCTTGCCGCGGAAGCCGCGCCCGGCGGCGTAGGTGCGCATCGCCGAGAGCACCTGCACCGGGTGTACCCGGGCCCGCCGCAGCGCCGCCGCGTCGGCCAGCCGCGCCGACACCGATCGCGCCGCCTCGCTCCCCGGCGCGAGCAGCCCCACGCGGGTCAGCGTCGCCAGGTTGCGCACCAGCGCGCCGAGCGGCATCCGCTCCAGCAGCGCCTCCCACACCACGGGCTCGTTCAGGAGCTGCGTGGGCACCATCTCCCGCGTCAACCGGTGCTCGCGCACCAGCGCCGCGGCGCGCGCGGGCGCCACCTCGGCGTCCGCGTGCAGCTCCGCCACCGCGCGCACCAGCCGCACGGCCTCGGTGTCGGGCGCCTCGCCCAGCTCGCCCGTCACCGCCCGGCGCAGGAGGGCCCGCCGCTCGTCGTTCTCCGGCCGCGGGTGGGCCAGCCGGAGCGCGTCGCGGTGCGACCAGCCGTCGCGCTGCGGATACTTCAGGAGCTGGTACGCCAGCTCGCGCGGCTCCTTCGCCAGGTACCACGCCCCCACGGCCCGGCGCACCCCGCGCCCCCAGCCGCGGAACGCCTGCACGTAGCGCAGCCAGTGCAGCAGGTGCGTCCCCGTGCGCGCCACCCGGGGGAGCGCCTCGAGCGCGGCGGCGCGGGTCGCCTCGTCGCCCATCCCCGCCGCCATGGCCAGGACGAAGAGCGCGGGGTCGTTCTTCGGCGCGCGCCCGCTCTCGCTGATCTCCGCCGCCCGGGCCACCACGCGCACCCCGTCCTCGGCGATGCAGGCGGCCACGGCGGTCGCGCCCTCGACGGTGAGCTCGCGCTCGCCGACGTAGTAGGTCCCGCCCTCGGTCCCCAGCACCAGGAAGCGGTCCAGCCGCTGCCAGGGCGTCACCGCCCAGGCGTACCCGCCGGCCGAGTTGGGCACCTGCCCGGCCCCCGGGATCGGCGCGCTCTGCGGGGTGAGCAGCTTCCGCAGGCGGGTCGCGAAGTGCTTCGTGAAGTCCATCATCGTTCGTTCACCCGCCTCCTTTCCAGGCTGAGTGGTGGTTCCCGGGCGGGGACGATCCGCGGCCGGTCGTGCGGGGTGCAGGCGGAAACCGGGGGGAGGGCGGGTCACGAACCCGCTGGGGTCGGTAACCCTCTACCATCGGCCCACTTTCGCGGACGAGGTGCGGTGAGGGTTCGCTCCACCGCCGGCCCCGCCTGCACCGGAGTCTGCCATCTACCGATCCTGCTGCCGCACTCGCGCGGACGGACGAGGGATCCGCGTCGGCCCCGGGGGCGCGATGATTCCCGGTCCACCCCCCTTGGGGATGGCTGGTGCGATAACCGACGGCGAGCGGCCCGCCCGCGCCAGTGCGGCACATCTTCGTACTTTGCCCTGATCGGGACCGGCGGGATTCGAACCCGCGACCTCTCGATTAGCATTCGATAACCCTGCACCATCGGCCCGGCGCGAGGCCGGGCGAGGGAGCGGCGAGGGCAAGCGCTCTATCCCCTGAGCTACGGTCCCTTCCAGCGTGCGAGACGGGATGTCCGGCGGGAGTCGAACCCGCGCCCCCCGGATTAAGATGATCCTCCACCTGCGGCCCGCCTGCGCGGGCAAGGAGTCGGGGGAGGAAGCGTGTCCGACGCTCTGCCTCTGAGCTACGGACATCCACGTTCCACGTCGATCCAGCCTCTCCATCAAACGGTGGGGACCGGCGGAAGCGCTCCGCCTTCGGCCCCTGGTGGTCGCGTTGCACCCGAAGCCTGGAGCTTCACGCCCCGCCGGCCCCACCGCACGTCCTGTCGATCCTCCTCGCGTTCGATGTGGTGCAGGGGAACGCAGATCGCCCCGCCCGCGTCGTGCTGCGCGGGCGGGGCGATGTCGTCGCTCCCGTCGAGGCCGGGGAGGGGCCTATGCGGCCCGCATCCCGATCCTCCCGCGCTGCTGCTGCTTCGAATCCTCGTTCAACCCGCCGATGCCGGCACCCGTCCCAAGCGCTGGGCGCACGTCTCCCCACGGTGCGGGCGCGCACTGCTCCCGCCTGGCGCGCGGCGGCATTCCGGCGGTCGGGGGATGGCGTCTGGTGTGGGTGAAGCGGTCCAGCATCGTATACGGTTCCTTCCGTCCCCGACCCGGCCGGGGTGATCGATGGATACGAAAAAGCCGCGCTCCGATGTCTTGCCGGGCATTGCTGCGCGGCGCGGCGCCTTCGCCCTCAGCGGGCTCCGGACTGCCGAACGATCATCGGGACGCGACTCCCAGGGCGCGGAGTCTAAACGCGTGTTCGCGGGGTGTCAAGCCCCTCGCTGCGCCGGTCTGACTGGGCAGACTACGTCCAAACGTCTGCCAGGAATGGTGTCATCCTGGGGCCCGCTCGCCCGCTGTCCCGAGTCCACACCACGCCTCGCAGGGCCGAAGGACCTGACCGTGGACACGCGTGGCCCGCCGCGGAAGCCGTATGGCGGCCGCGGCCACGTTCAGCCTCGACTCGTTGCAGGCCGGCATTCGCGACGCTGCCGCGCCCAGGCCTCGCGCGTCCCGGGCTAGATCCCTCGGCCCTGCGGACGTCAGCGCGGCGGCGAGTCCTTCGTGGTCGGGCCTCAGGATGACACCCGTAGGAGGCCGGCGGCGACCCGGATCTCCGTGTCTCGGTTGACTCCGCCGACCTCGGGTGAGACCCTTCCTGCGAGGCGTCCGCCGAACCGGAGGCGGCGCCACGCGTGTAAACCATTGAGCAGATGCATGATGCGCTTCCTTCGCCGCGAGCTGAAGAACACGGTCTTCATCGTCCTGGGGGTGCTGTCGGCGGGGATGGGGCTGAAGGGCTTCCTCCTCTCCAGCCGCTTCATCGACGGCGGGGTGACGGGGGTGTCGATGCTGATCGCGGAGGTGGGCGGGATCCCGCTCTCCATCCTCATCCTGGTGCTCAACCTGCCGTTCATCGCCCTCGGCTGGCGGATGATCGGCCGCGCCTTCGCCATCCGCAGCGCGCTGGCGATGGGGGCGCTCGCCGTGGTGCTGGCGACGGTGCACTACCCCGACGTCACGCCCGACCGGCTGCTGACGGCGGTGTTCGGCGGCTTCTTCATCGGCGCGGGGATCGGGCTGGCGATGCGGGGGAGCGCGGTGCTCGACGGGACGGAGATCGCAGCGCTGCTGGTGAGCCGGAAGAGCGCGCTGCTGCGCGTGGGCGACGTGATCCTGGGGCTGAACGTGGTGATCTTCCTGGCCGCGGCCTTCTTCCTGGGGGTGGAGTCGGCGCTGTACTCCATCCTCACCTACTTCGCCGCGTCGCGCACGCTGGACTTCGTGGTCCACGGCATCGAGGAGTACACGGCCGTGATCGTGGTCTCGCACCGCAGCGACGAGGTGCGCGCCGCCATCACCGGCGAGCTGGGGCGCGGCGTCACCGTGCTGCACGGCCGCGGCGGGGTGAGCGACGCCGACCAGGACGTGCTCTACTGCGTGGTGACGCGCCTGGAGATCGGGCGGGTGAAGGGGGTGATCCGCGCGCTGGACCCCACCGCCTTCGTGATCATCCACTCCCTGAACGACGCCGAGGGAGGCGTGGTCCAGAAGTCCGGTATCCACTGATACCGTTTCGGATGATTGAGCGTGCATTCGGGCAAACAGAATGTTTCACACAGAGGAAGCAGAGGGACCAGAGGAACCGGCCACAGTTCCCTGGTCCCTCTGGTCCCTCTGCTTGAGACTGCTGTTGCCGTTAGCCGGCCGCCGGGGGCTGCGCGGCGTCGGCGTCCGCCGCGGACGGGTCGGAGACCACGTTGACGCCCGGGAGCGCGATCGTCCCCTGCGGCGCGTCCCCGGAGGGCGACGGCGTGGGCGTCTCGACCGGCTCCAGCGCGGAATCGGGGACCAGCGCGGTGAGCATCTCGCGCAGGCGGGCGGTGAGCGCCGCGGGGTCGGCGCCGGTGGAGACCTCCTGCTGCAGGCGGACGACCTGCGCCGCGAAGCCCATCCTCACCTGCGAGGTCTCCACGCTCGCGCGGCTGACGGCGTCGTTCTCGCGGCGGGCGATCTCCGACTTCGCGTCGCCGCGGAAGACCGACTCCACCGCCTCCACCAGCCGGGTGAGGATGCGGAACACCGCCGACGCCGAGAAGCCGCCCAGCAGCGCGAGCATCAGCTGCGACAGGTTCGGGTCGGTACCCGTGGCCTCGGCGAGCGGCACCAGCTGCACCAGGATGAAGCCCGCCATCACCCCCAGGAAGAACTTGATCCAGTAGCCCGGCTCGTAGCGCGGGTCGTAGTTGCGCTTCACCACGTAGCCGCTGACCTGCATCAGGATCGCGAACGAGGCGCCCATCGCCGCCGCCGCGAGCCAGGCCAGCTCGTTCAAGAGCAGTGGCAACCCCGCGTTGTTCTGCACCGTCTGCACGGTGCCGTTCACGTCGGGGCTGAGGCCCACCGCAATGTACACGACCATCGATACGATCGCCGCGATCATCATCCGCCGCACCAGGCCCACCGAGCCCAGCATGGCCTTCAGGCCGCCACGGTTGTTGGCGGCGTGGTCCGGACCCAACAGCAGCAGCGCGCGCGGCGTGGCCGGCGACACCAGCTTGCTGAGCTGGTCGTGCACCTTCACGATCGCCGCGATGTCGCCGGGCGCGTCGGCCGGCGCGGCGCGCGACTGCTCCAGCGTGGCGACCGTCGCCGGGGACACGTTCATCCCCGAGGCGAGCGCGTACTGCGCCATCGCGACGGACTCGTGCACGAGCTGCTCGCGCACGCCGAGGGCTGCGGGGAGGGGATGCTTGGCCATGGGCGTATGGGGGAAAGAGCGGGAGAAGGAGGGCCAGCGGGTTGGGGTGCTTCAGTTTAGCGGAAGTTGGCGGCTACGTGAATCCCCTTTGCATCGGGTAGGCGCGAACCTGCATGCGGAGGCGCTCAGTGCCCGGCCGCTTCGAGCCATGGAAGCGCCGCCGTACAATCTCCTGCCGGACAATCGTTTGCAACCTCACCTCGTCCCCCTGCGTCGCGTAAGGGACGCCGCGCGCCGGAGTGGCGGCGCCGCGCGGGCGCGGTAGATTGCGCTCCGGCCCAGCTTCCGCCCGCACCGCCAGGCCGGTCGTTCCCTCCCCACCTGTCCCGATGGCCCGCTCCGAGACCGCGGCCCGACGCGAGATCGACGCGTCGCACCGCATGATGCAGGTGAACGAGCGGGAGCTGCAGCGCATCCTGCTCGACATCCACGACGGCCCCGTGCAGCACATGTACGCGGCGCTCTCGCAGCTCGACCTGCTGCGCCGCGCCGTGGAGGCTGGCGAGGCCGCCGAGGCGCGCGAGCGGATGGAGCGTATCCGCGTGCTGCTGGAGGGCGGGCTGAACGAGGTGCGCAGCTTCATCGGCGCCTTCCGCCCGCCCGAGTTCGAGGCGCGCGGGCTGGTGGCGCTGCTGGAAGGGCTGGCGCTGCAGCACGAGGCGATGACCGGCACCGACATCGCGCTGGACGTGCGCGGCACCCTGCCCGACATGCCGCTGCCGGTGAAGATCGGGCTCTACCGCGTGCTGCAGGAGGGGCTCTCCAACGCCTACCGCCACGGCGGCGCCCACCTGGTGACGGTGCGGCTGCGGCGGGTGGTGCGGCGTGGCGAGCCGCGACTGCGCATCAGCATCAGCGACAACGGCCATGGCTTCGAGCCCGGCGCCGTCCCCGCCGAGAAGCACTTCGGGCTGCAGGGGATGCGCGACCGCGTGGAGATGATCGGCGGGCGCTTCAGGCTGCGCAGCCAGCCCGGCCGCGGCGCCATGATCGCCGTCGAGGTCCCCATCGCCGCGGGAGGACGGGGATGACGCACCCGCACTCGACCGCGACGGTCCGCATCGTCCTGGCGGACGACCACGAGCTGGTGCTGGAGGGGCTGCGCTCCCTGATCGAGGCCGAGCCCGACATGGAGGTGCTGGCCACCGCCAAGGACGGCGCGCAGCTGATGGACGTGGTGGCCCGCCGCCGCCCCGACGTGGTGGTGCTGGACCTGGAGATGGGGCCGGTGGGCGGGCTGCAGTGCCTCGACATGCTGCGCACGGACCACCCCGCGGTGCGCGTGCTGGTGCTCACCGCCTACAGCGACGGCGAGAGCATGCGCGCGGCGCTGGAGGGCGGCGCCTCGGGGTTCGCGCTGAAGACGGAGCCGCCGCAGCAGACGGTGACCTCCATTCGCCAGGTGTCGCGTGGGCAGCTCGTCTTTCCCATGGCGGCGCGGCGCTGGCTGCTGCGCGCCCCGGCGCCCGAGCCCAGCCAACCGACGGACCGGGAGATGGAGATCCTGGCGCTGGTGTCGGAGGGGCTCACCAACGCGCAGATCGCCCAGCGGCTGCGGGTGAGCGACAACACGGTCAAGTTCCACCTGCAGAACGTCTACCTGAAGCTCGGCGTCCGCAACCGCACCGAGGCCGCCGCCCTGTACCTCCGCCAGCGCGTCGGCGGCGGCAGGCTGCGGGGTGGAGGAGGATAGTCTTGCATGTACGAAATATAACGTTATGTTATAATCCATACACGCTCGGGATGGGTTCAGATGCCAGGAAAATCGTACCGTTCCCTCCACGACCTCGCGGCCGACCAGCACGGCTACTTCACCGTGCCACAGGCGCGCGAGTGGGGGGTGAACCGCATGGCGCTGGTGATGATGGCTCGCCGCGGCACCGTCGAGCGCGTGAGCCACGGCGTATACCGGCTCGTGCAGTTCCCCCTCTCGCCGCTCGGGCAGTACATGGAGGCCACGCTCTGGCCGGGTGGCGGCGTGCAGGGGGTGATCTCGCACGAGTCGGCGCTCTCGATGTACGAGGTGTCGGACGTGAGCCCGGCGAAGATCCACGTCACGGTGCCGCGCACCTTCAGGACGCACCGCGTGGTGCCCGCGCACCTGGTGCTGCACCGCGCCGAGCTGGACGACCTCGACACCGACGTGCTGGAGGGGATCCCCGTAACCACGGTCGAGCGCGCGGTCACGGACTGCGCCTCGGCCCACCTCGGGGCCGGGCTGCTGCGCGAGGCGATCGCCGACGGCCGCCGCCTGGGGCTGTTGACGCGCGCCGCGGCGCAGCGTCTCAGGCTCCAGCTTCTACCGGCCTGAACCATGTCCGCACCCGCGAGGACGCCGCCGAAGACGCACCAGATGCTGTCGCGCTGGGCAGACGGCTACGCGCGCCGCATCGGGGAGGACGTCGCGCGGGTCCGGCGCTGGATCGCCTACATGGCGCTCGGGGGCGCGCTGGAGCGGGCCGGGTTCTACGGTGACGGGCCGAGGTTCACGATCAAGGGCGGAGTCGCGCTGGAGCTGCGGCTGCGGGCTCGTGCGCGGGCCACGCGCGACCTCGACCTGATCGTGAACCATCCGACCGCCGGTCTCCTCGACGAGCTGGACGGCGCGCTCGCAGCCAGTTTCGAGAGCTTCTCGTTCCGCCGCCACGGAAGCATGCGCGCGCTTCCCGGTGGTGCGCTGCGCGTCGAGGTGGCGGTGCAGTACGGAGGGAAGTCGTGGGCGCGCATCCAGGTCGATCTCAGCCGGCGCGAGGCGGAAGTCGCCGAGTTCGAGATGGTTCCGGCCCTCCACTTCCCCGACTACGCCTTCGGGTTTCCCGAGCACCTCCCCTGCCTGTCGCTCTATGCGCAGGCGGCGCAGAAGATCCACGGGATGACGCGGCCCTCCACGGCCACGTGGACCAACGACCGCTTCAAGGACCTCGTCGACCTGCTGCTCCTCAGCGAGCTCATCGACGACGTAGCCGCGTTTCGCATCACCTGCGAGCGGGTGTTCGCGGCGCGAGGCACGCATCCCTGGCCGCCGCCGATCGAAGCGCCCGCCTCCTGGCGAGAGCCGTTCCGGGTCCTCGCGGAACAGGTGGCCCTCTCCGTGACGGACATCGACGAAGCGCTGGTCTGCGCACGGGGCTTCCTCGAAACCGTAGAACCACGGCTGTCTCCCGTCATCGCTGTGGCTGTGCCGGTGCATCTTCGGGCCCGGTGATACGACCGTCCTCACCCCGGTGGGCCGACTCCGATGCAGGGGAGCCATCGCGGCTCGCTTCGAAACAACCCGTGCGGACGAATCCATGCTGATCCTCCTCCAGTCCCCCGCCGAGCCCCCGCCGCTGCCGTGGTGGGTGCTGT
>DASYJZ010000576.1:0-13311 GCA_035995965.1 Longimicrobium sp.
GGGTCTGCACGCACTCTAGCGAACAGACTCCGAAGGAGGACATTTCTACTGTAACCGTCCCCGGACATTTCTACTGCAACGTTACACGGAGCGGCCGGGAGCGCTTGTACGCAGCGTACGGAAGGCGTATACTAGGCATCCGCGCAGCCGCGCGGCAAGACCCTTTGGGCGCTTCGCATGAAGATCCTCACCCGGTACCTGCTGCGGGCGCACGTCGGCCCGTTTTTCTTTGCGTTCGTGGCGCTCACGGGCGTGGTGCTGATCAACACCCTGGCCCGCCGCCTGGCCGAGCTCGCGGGGAAGGGGCTGCCGATGCGCGCCGTCGCCGAGTTCTTCGTCTACGCGCTCCCGGCCACCGTCGCGCTCACCTTCCCCATGGCCGTGCTGGTGGCCATCCTCTACACCTTCGCCACCTTCACCGCCGAGAACGAGATCACCGCCATGAAGGCCGGCGGGCTGGACCTCAAGCGCCTCCTCCTCCCGCTCCTGGCGGTCGCGGCGGTGATCACCGGGGCGATGGTCTGGTTCAACGACCGGGTGCTCCCCGAGTCCAACCACCGCTGGAGCCAGCTCTTCGTCGACATCGCCCGCAAGACGCCCACGGTGGCGCTGGAGCCGCAGACCATCAACAAGCTCTCGGCGCAGACCAACTCGTCGCAGACCTACTACCTGCGCGCGGCGCGCATCGACCCCACCACCAACAAGCTGTTCGACGTCTCCATCTACGACGTGAGCAACCCGTCCATCATCCGCTCGATCTACGCCGACTCGGGGGTGGCGCAGTTCAACCGCACGCGCACCGACATGGTGCTCACCCTCTGGCACGGGCACATGCGCGAGGTGCCGCTGCAGGACCCCCGGACCTTCCGCCGGATGGCGTTCGACCAGCAGCGCTTCGGCATCCCGGGGATCGGCACCTCGTTCAACCTGGGGAACCAGAACGAGTCCTACCGCGGCGACCGCGAGATGACCATCGGCATGCTGCAGGCGCGCATCGACACCCTCTCCAGGCAGCGCCGCGAGGAGCTCGGCCACGTGCGCACGCTGGTGCGGGGCGACCTGCGCTTCGCGCTCTCGGGGGGGACCAGGCCGTTCTCGTCCGTCCCCGGCGAGGTGGTGGCGGCGGGGCAGGAGCCCGACGCGGGGGCGGTCCGGACCCGCACCCGCCGCACGGCCGACGAGCTCTCGTCGAGCGTGCAGCGGGTGAAGGACCTGGAGGAGCAGGTTCGCGACCTGGACGTGGAGATCCACAAGAAGTACTCCATCGCCTTCGCCTCGCTGGTGTTCGTGATCGTGGGCGCGCCGCTGGCGCTGCGCTTTGGGGGCGGGGGGATCGGGATGGTGCTGACCACCAGCATGGCCATCTTCTCGCTCTACTACGTGGGGCTGATCGGCGGCGAGACGCTGGCCGGGCGCGGCTACGTGACCCCGCTGGTGGCGATGTGGATCGTGAACGCGCTGATGACGGTGCTGGGGGTGATCGGGCTGGCCACCATGGGGCACGAGACGTCCACCGCCCGCAGCAGCACCTGGGACCAGATGCTGCAGGCCTTCCGCGACCTCTTCGCCACCGTCCGCCGCCGGAGGTCCCGCGCATGATCCGCCTGCTCTCGCGCTACGTGGTGCGCACCTTCTCCACCACCTTCCTGCTGCTGGTGCTCGGCCTGCCGCTGCTGTTCGTGATCGCCGACGTCACGGACAACATCGACACCTACATGGAGAAGGGGATCACGGGCGGAAAGCTGGCGCTCAGCTACCTCTACCAGCTCCCGCTCTTCATCCAGTACTCCTTCCCGATCGCGGCGCTGATCGCCACGGTGTTCACCATCGGCGGGATGACGCGCCACCAGGAGCTGACGGCGGCCAAGGCGGGCGGGGTGAGCTTCTACCGCATCTTCCTGCCGATCGCGGTGATGTCGGTGTTCCTCTCGGCGGCCGCCTTCGGGCTGGGCGAGCTGACGCCCATCACCCTGCAGAAGCGGGCGGTGCTGATGGGCGACCCGGCCGCGGTGCGCTTCGGGCCGCGGGTGAACTTCGTCTACCAGACGGAGCGCGAGGGGGTGCTCACCGCGCGGAGGCTGGACGCGCCGGCGGGGGAGCTGAGCCAGGTCGTGCTGGAGCGCAACGCCCGCGGCAACCGGCCGGGGATGCACCGCATGGCCGAGCGCGCCACCTGGACGGCCAAGCGCGGCTGGAAGCTGGAGCGCGGCTACGTGCGCGAGCTCTACGCCGACGGCCGCGAGGTGACCACGCACTTCGACTCGCTGCTCGTCCCCGGGCTGGTGGAGGCGCCGGACGACCTGCTGGGCGAGCCCAAGGCCCCCGAGGCGATGGGCTACCGCGAGATGTCGCGCTTCGTGGGCGCCATCGAGCGCTCGGGTGGCGACGCCAACCCGCTGAAGGTGGAGCGCGCGCAGAAGCTGGCCATCCCCATGGCGGTGATGGTGATCGTGCTCTTCGGCGCGCCGCTGGTCACCAGCACGCAGCGCGGCGGCACCGCCTACGGGGTGGGGGTGAGCCTGGGCGTGACCATCTTCTACATGCTCCTCTTCCGCGTGGGCCGCGCCGTGGGCAGCACCGGGGCCGTCGACCCGACGCTGGCGGCCTGGTTCCCCAACATCCTGTTCCTCACCGCCGGCCTGGCGCTGATGTCGCGCGTGAGGACGTAGAAGCGGCCACGGAGAGCACGGCGAAGGCGCTTTCTTTCACCGGCGCGGCGGCACAGCTTGGACGCACGTCCGTCCACCGCCGCCGGAGCCTCCGTGACCCGCGCCACCGACTACGCCGCCCGCATCCGGGCGCTCGATTGGGAGGGTCTTCGCGACCTCTGGGATCGGTCCGCGCGCGGTACGGCGGCGGGATGGCCGCCGGGGAAGGCGTTCGAGTACCTCATCCTGCGCGCCTTCGAGCTCGATGGCGCGGTGGTGCGGTTTCCCTTCGAAGTGACGCTGGGCGATGCCGTGATCGAGCAGATCGACGGCGTGGTGTATTCCGGTCACCTGTCCTGCCTGATTGAGGCGAAGGACACTGCAGATCCGGTCGACGTCGGTGCGCTGGCGAAGATTCGGACGCAGCTCGCCCGCCGACCGGGAGGGACACTGGGCGCGGTATTCAGCCGGTCTGGCTTCACTGACCCGGCTGTGGCGCTCGCGGGATACTTCGCACCTCACGCAGTGCTGCTCTGGAGCGGGGAGGAGGTCACGGAATGCCTGCAGGAGAGAAACATCTCGTCCGTACTGCTCGCAAAGTTCCGCGAGTGCGTGGAGCACGGCGGTCCAAAGACCGTGTTGTGGGGGAAGGTGCCGCGATGAACGTGTTTGCGATCCTGGATTCGATGCCTGCCGCACGGCTCGTTCGTCGAATCATTGGAGATGAGTCGTTTGAGGTGTTCAACGCCGGCGAGCGATCCACCGCGATCATGATGGCGTGCGGAGCCCTGACGCGAGAGTTGACGCCCACCGTGCTCCTGCTCGATGCGGATACTCTCGAGCATCGTATGCTGACGCAGAGTCGGCTCACCGTCGGCGGAATCCTTGACCGATGCCACGGGCGCACTCCGTACCGCCTGATCCTTGCGATTCCGCAGGTGGAGGCGATCCTCTTCTCTGACCGGGAAGGGCTCGAGAACGCACTCGGACGGGCGGTCGCGGATCTGGACTGGTTCGAGGCGCGCTTCCGGCCACGTGCGGTATTCCGGCGCCTGCTGGGCGAGGGCGACTTCGAGGAGAAGGCACTAACGGTGATCGACGCGCTCGACGACGTGGCGCTGCGGCGGATGGCGCGGCACCCTGTGGTACGCGAGATCCGCAGCTTCATGACCGAGGTGCAGGAGCCGGCGGCCAAACGCGCTCGGGTCCGCCGGGCGGGGTGAGGCAGAGCGACGAAGAGCCGGGCGGCCCTCGCATGGAGCGCCGCCCGGCTCGTCGTTTCGTCGACGCGGATCAGCTGTCCTTGCGACCCTCGCCGAGCTTGAACCAGATCTTGACCTTCACCTGGAACTCGCGGACCTCGCCGCCGCGGATGTAGCCGCGCTGCTCCAGCACCTCCATCCACTCCAGGTCGCGCATCGTCTCGCCGGCACGCTTGACCGCCGCGCGCGCCGCGTCGTCGAAGCTCTGCTCCGACGTCCCCACCATCTCGATCGCCTTGAACGCGCCGCCCATCGTTCCTCCTCCGCCCGGGTGGTGTTCCGTCTCTTACGTTCCCCAAGCGTGCGGCAATCCGCGAGCCAGCGACTCCATCTCACATCATATCACACAGAGGAACCAGAGGGACCAGAGGAATCGGGAAGCGGTTCTCTGGTACCTCTGGTCCCTCTGCGTGAAACCCATCCGTTGACGTTCAGCCGCCCAGCACCCGCACCGCGTCGGCGTGAAGGCGCGGATTGCCGGCCAGGGCCGTACTCCACGGGATCACCGGCGTGCCGTCGAACTGGGTGAACCGGCCGCCAGCCTCCGTGAGCAGGACCGGGAACGGCGCGATGTCCCACTCGTCGCCTGAGATCGGGTCGCACATCAGCTCCGCACGGCCGGTGGCGACCAGGAAGTAGCCGAAGCCGTCGCCCCAGGTGCGGGTGAAGCGGGTCGCCGCCTGCAGCCGCTCGAAGCCGGCGCGGTGCTCGTCCGTCGAGCGGTCGCGCCAGTACTCGAGGCCGCTGGTGACCAGGCGCGCGGCGGCGAGGTCGTCGCACGCCGACACGCGGGCGCGGTGGCCGTCGACCCACGCGCCGGCGCCCGTGGACGCTACCAGCGTCTCGCGCTGCACGGGGAGATGGCAGCAGCCGAGCACCGCCGCGCCGTCGACCTCGAGCGTCAGCAGCATCGAGTACAGCGGCACGCCGGAGGCGAACGAGCGCGTGCCGTCGATCGGGTCCACCACCCAGCGGCGGCCACTGCGCGACGGGCGATCCTCCCCCTCCTCGCCCAGGATGCCATCGTCGGGGAACGCGTCGGCGATGGCGGCGCGGACATGCTCCTCGGCGGCGCGGTCGGCGGCGGTCACCTCGCTGCCGTCACTCTTCCACTCCACCGCCGCGCTGCCGAAGTGCCGCAGCGTCAGCTCACCGGCGGCCTGCAGTGTCCGCGCGGCGAAGTCCATCAGGTTGTCCGCGTCGGTCATGGCAGTCTCGGGGTCGGACGATGTTGATGCGGTTTGCTGGCCGTTCCGATGCGTCGGCTCCAGATCCCTCGGTCGCCGCCCGGCTTTGTTGCAGCGGATGCGTTGGCGCGGCGGCGACGCTCGGGATGACGTCTTCCTGGTGAATGCGACGACAGGCTACGACCGCTTCGAGACCCAGGGCGAACCGGCGAGCCAGTAGCGCAGCGGCCAGTCGGCGGCGCGGTCGGGGTGGATGCCTATGCGGGGGCCGATCGACACCTCCGCATCGGGCACCACGCGTCCTGCGGCGAGCCAGAGCGGCGGCCGGTCGAGCGGGTGCGCGCTGTCGGCGCCGGTGATGCCGAGCGCGGTCGCGAGGTTGCCCGGGCCGCGCATCAGCTCGCGGTCCGCGCGGCCGGGGCGCCGCGCGCGCGCCGCCTCGATCCCCTCCACGGGACGTAGCGCGCGCACCAGCACGGCGCCGGGGAAGCCTTCGCTGTCCGTCACCACGTTGAAGCACCAGTAGGTGCCGTAGATCAGGTAGACGTAGGCGGTGCCCGGCGGACCGAACATGGAGTCGTTGCGCCGCGTGCGGCCGAACTTCTCCCACGCGTGCGACGCGGGGTCGTGCGGGCCCAGGTACGCCTCCGTCTCCACGATCTCGCCGGACACGCGCACGCCGCCGATGTCGCTGACCAGCACCGTGCCGAGCAGGTCGCGCGCGACCACCTCCGCGGGGCGCGCGCACCACTCGGCGGGGAGCGGAGGCGGTTCCGGCAAACGCGAACGCCGCGCCCGGCTTTCACCGGGCGCGGCCCTCGTGGACTTCGACTGGGTCACGACGCGGCGGGACCGGTGCCGCGTCCCCGGCCGCCCCGTCCGCGGTTGCGGCGCGGGCGCGCTGCCGCGCCTGCCTCCTCGCCGCCGGACGCGTCCGGCTCGGGCGCCGGAGGAGCGGCCTTCGTCGGGGTTCCGCCGGCCCTGCGGCCGCCGGGCGTGCGGGCACGTCCACCCTCGGCAGCGGGCGGCTTGGGAGCCGGCGCCTCGGCGACGGGCTTGGCGCCACCGCGAGCGCCCCGGCCACGACGATTGCCACCCCCGGCCGGCGCTTCCTCCGCGACGGGCGTGGGCGCCGGAGCGGCGGGCTCGGCGGCCCTTCCTCTCCCGCGGCGCGAGCGGCCACTGGGCCGATCGCCCTCCGCCGGAGCACTCTCCGCCGGCGCGGATGTGGGCTCCGCCCGGGGGACCTCGGCCTCTGCGCGGCTGGCCGACACCTCGCCGCCCTCCGCCGACGTCTCAGTGCGCGCGCCGCGTCCACGGCCGCCGCGGCCACGCGAGCGGCCGCGGGGCTGCGCTTCGCCCGCGGGGCGCGTCGCCGGCTCCATGAGCGTGGGATCGGTCTCGCCGCCGTCGCCGACGGGAAGCTCGATGCCCTCGACCGAGATCGTCTCGGCCGCGGGCACTTCGACGCCACCGCCGCGGCGGCCGCGGCCACGCGAGCGGCCGCGCGGCTGCGGTTCGCCCGCGGGGCGCGTCACCGGCTCCATCAGCGTCGGATCAGTCTCGCCGCCGTCGCCGACGGGCAGCTCGATGCCCTCGACCGAGATCGTCTCGGCCGCGGGCACCTCGCCGCCGCGCAGGCTCGAATGGTCGATCGCGGCCGCCTGTTCCACGGCCGCTTCCTCGGCCGCGGCGCGCGGCGAGACGTCGGCCAGCGTCGTCTCGGCACCCTCTGCCGACGCGCCGGCCTCGTCGCCACCGCCGCGGCGGCTGCGGTTGCGACCCCCCCGGCGGCCGCGGCGGCGCGAGCGGTGCTCTTCCGTCTCACCCCCCGCGTACGGCTCCCCGGCCCCATCCTGCTCGGGCTCGGGCGCGACGGCGGACGCCGCCTCGGCGAAGTCGCGCGCGTCGTCGGACACCTCGGCCGCGGCAGGCTCCGGAGCCGCTTCCTCGGCAGGCGCGGGTACGGCCGGGGCCGGACGCGCGGCGATGCGGGCATCGCGGTCGGCGGCCCACTTGCCCAGCAGCGGCCCGGCGCGGTGGCCGAGCAGCGTGCGGATGCCGTCGGGATCCTCCTCCAGCGCCTGGAACACGCCGTCGCCGAAGCGGTCGACGAGCGAGCGCACCGTGGCGCCGCCGACACCCCTGTAGCCCGCCAGGTGCGCCTCGATGCCCGCGCGGTCCGTCGGCAGGCCCAGCGACGCGGGATCGAACGCCGGCGGCGCCTCGGGCCGCGGAGCCTCCGCGGCGGGGGCGCGGCCCGGACGGCGGTCGCGGCGGCTGGGCGGGCGCGTCTCCGCCGGCGCGGCGGACTCTGCCGCCGGGGCGGACGGCTCCTCCGCACGGACCTCCCGCTGCGGCTCGGAGTGCGGCTCCGGAGCGGGGCGCGATGAGCCGGGGATGTGGATCACCTGCCCCGGGAGGAGCGGCGGCGGGCCCGAGGGCGATGCCCACGCCGGACGCCGGCCGCGGTTGCGGTGGCCCATGCCGCGGGGCGCTTCCGCGGCGCCGCCGGATGGGGGAGGCGCCGGCGGAGTCGCGGGTGCGCCGGGCTCGGGGCGGCGCGGCTCCGGCTCGCGGCGAGGCTGCGGCGCCTCTGGACGCGGCGCCTCGGCGGTGGGCTGCGCGGGCTCGGCGGGACGCGCGGGCTCGGCGCTCGCCGCCTGCCCCGGGAGGATCGCCGGGCTGCCCTCGGCGCCGCCGCGCGCACGGCCACGGCCGCGGCCGCGGTCGCGGCGGGGCTCGGCGGAGGCGGCAGTGTCGGCGGCCTGGGCCTCGTCGTCGTGCTCGACGTGGATCGGCTGCGGGCGCGGCCCGGAGGCGAGCGTCGGCGGGGCCAGCTTGGTGCCGGCGGAGGGGAGCGCCACCTCGTAGCGACCCTCGGCCAGGCGTCGCACGTCCACCACCTGGTCTTCGTGCGCCTGGCGGAGGAAGCGGCTGAACTTGCTGTAGCCCAGCGTGTGCTCGTCGAAGCCGGGGTCCATCTCCAGCATGCGGCGCTTTACGTCGCCGTCGCGCGCCGTCTGGCCCTGGCGGCTCACCAGCGCGCGCACGGCGTGCTGCAGCAGCGCGTAGGCGTGCGTCCGGGCGTCGCGCTCCGCGGGCGTCGGCGGGGCGGGCTCCTCCTCGTGCAGCGGCGGGCCGGCGGGCTCGTACGGCGCCACCTCGGCGGCGGCGTGCACCGGCTCCGGCGCGCGCTCCTCTTCGTCGCGGTGCAGGCGCACCGGCGCGGGCTCAGGCCGCGACGGCTCCTCGCGCACCGGCTGCTCCGCCTCGCCGCCGATCGGCTGCGGATAGTCCCGCTGGGGGCCGCGGTCGCGATCCCGATCCCGCCCACGTCCACGGCCGCCGCGTCCTCGCTCGCGGTCGCGGTCGCGGTCCCGGTAGCGGTCCTCGCCGCCGCGGTCGTAGCGCGCCTGCGGTGCGGGGAGCGGCGCCTCGTCGTCGGCGGGCGCCACCTCGAACTGGCCGTTCTCCACCTTGTGCAGGCGGATCAGCCCCTTCTCGGCGGCCACCTGCACGAACTTGCTGAACTTGCTGTACCCCTCGTCCTTCTCGTCGAAGTTGGGGTCCAGGTCGATCATCACCTGCTTGAGCCGGTCGGTGCGCATCGAGTCGTTGGCGGCGGCCATCTTCTGCACCGCCTCGCGCACCAGCAGCCACGGGTCCTTGCGGATCCCGCCCTGGTCGCCCTCGCGCACCAGCCCGCTGAGCGCATGGTAGGAGTAGTACTCGTCGCAGTTCTGGATCAGCAGGTCGCTCGACGAGTCGCGCATCCCCACGCCGATCACGTACTTGCCGTACTCCTTGAGCTTCACCACGCAGCTGGTGAAGTCGGAGTCGCCGGTGAGGAGGATGAAGGTGCCGAGCTCGGGGCGCATGAACGCCAGCTCGATGGCGTCCACCGCCATGCGCAGGTCGGTGGCGTTCTTCTTCGAGGTGCCGTAGGCAGGGGCGAAGATGAGGTCCACCGAGGCCTCGGTGAGCGGCACCACGTAGTTGGGGTAGCGCCGCCAGTCGGCGTAGGCGCGGCGGACCGCCACCTTGCCGCTGAAGATCTCGGAGTTCAGCAGGGTCCGGAGCTCCTTGCCCAGGTCGCTGCGCACGCCGAGGGTGATGTTGTCGAAGTCGATCAGGAGGGCCGCGTTGCGGGCGGCTGGGGTCGCGGGCTCCGCGCCGGGTGCATGCGGGCTGCGCTGTACGAAGCTGGTCATCTCTCGTCCACGTTGATGTTCACGCGGTCGAGGCCTCTCCGCGGGTACGGAAGTGCCCAGTCCCCAGTGCCGAGTGCCCAGGAAGAACTCACTGGGCACTGGGGACTAGGCACCTGGCACTTCCGTCCACGGCTGGAGAAGTCTCTCCGCTCGTTGTCTGCGACGGGGCGCGGCGGCGTTCACGGCCGGCGGCTGCTCTCTTCGGCGCTGATCATGCGCGCGAGCTCCACGCGGCGCACCTTGCCGCTCCCCGTCATGGGAAATCCGTCGAGGAAGCGGACCAGGTCCGGGACCTTGTAGTCCGCCAGCACCTCACGGCAGAAGTCCTTGATCTCCTCCCCCGTGACGATCGCCCCCTCGACGGGGACGATGCAGGCGCAGCTCACCTCGCCCAGGATCTCGTCCGGCAGGCCGACCACGGCCACGTCGAGAACGGCGGGATGCGCGTGCAGCCGGTCTTCCACCTCGCGGGGGTACACGTTGAACCCCCCGCGGATGATCATCTCCTTCCGCCGGCCGATGACGTGGAGGTAGCCCTCCTCGTCCATCATCCCCAGGTCGCCGGTGAGGAAGAAGCGGTCGTCGGTGAACACCAGCGCGGTCTCGCCCGGCTGGCGGTAGTACCCCTGCATCACCCCCGGGCCGCGCACGGCGATCTCGCCCAGGCTCTCCTCGGGGAGCGCCGACCCGTCGGCCACGTCGATGATGCGGATCTCGAGCCCCGGCAGCGGGCGCCCCACCGTGAGGAGCTGCTTTCCCGGCGGGTCGTCGTCGCGGGTGACCGAGACCGTCTCGCTGGTCTCGGTGAGCCCGTAGGCGATGCGCAGCCCCGGCACCAGCTCCCGGCGGATGCGCTGCACCAGCTCCTCGGGCGCCGGCGCCCCGGCCACGATCCCGGTGCGCAGCCGCGACAGGTCGCGGTCCGCGCGCTCGGGCGAGGCGAGGGCGAGGATGTAGTTGGTGGGGACGCCGTGGTACACGGTGACCCCCTCTTTCTCCATCAGCTCCAGCGCCGACGACGGGTCGTCGCGCTCCTGCAGCACCAGCGAGCCGCCCGCCGCCAGCGTCCCCAGCACCCCGGTGCCGAGCCCGAACACGTTGAAGAGCGTGTTCAGGCCGAAGACCACGTCGTCGGGGACCAGCGCCAGCGCGTCGGCGGTGGCCGCCGCGGTGGCCAGGAGGTTCGCGTGCGAGAGCGCGACCCCCTTGGGCTTCCCCATGGTCCCCGAGGTGTAGAGGATGGCGAACGGGTCGTCCGCCGAGCCCTCGCGCGCGGGAAGGGGCCGCCCGTCGCCGCTGCTCACCAGGTCTTCGAACTGGTGGATGCGGTCGTCGTACCAGAGCTCCTCCTCGCCCACCGACACCACGTACTGCAGGTCGGGGAGCGAGGCGAGGAACCCCTCGTAGCGCGCCAGGTAGTCGATCCCCTCCCAGTTCTCGGCGGTGACCACCACCGCCGTCTCCGAGTGGCGCAGCATGTACTGCATCTCGGGGGAGGTGAAGCGCGGATTGAGCGGGACGATCACCGCGCCGAGCTTGGCCGCGGCGAACATGGCCACGATGAACTCGGGCCAGTTGGGGAGGGTGAGCGCCATGCGGTCGCCCGCCTCGATCCCCAGCTCGTGGAGCGCCGCGGCCAGCGCGCTGCTCTGCGCGTCGACCTGGGCATAGGTGCACCGCCGGTCCCCGAACACCACGAACGGCCGCCGCGGGTCCTCCTGTGCGCGAAGCGCGAGTGCGTCCGCAACCGAGAGCCCCGTGAAGCGGTCTCGTAGCGCCATGTATCCTCCGCAGGGGTGCCGGCAAGGTCGGTTCCGGGCACAAACATAGCTCCCGTGCGAGGGTGCGTCAAACTTTGACCCGGCGCGGAGTTTGGGGTAGTTTCGAGGGTCGATTCGGGGGGCGAAAGTGCGATCGGTGCGAAGGTCGTGGAGTGCGCGTCCGACGCCGCGGCGCCCTCTCCCTGCGCCTTGGAGCGCAATCCTTCTCCCCGTACCGGGAGAGAGTAGGCAGCCCCGACACGACTCTCCCCTGCGGCCGATCGTTTCGAGGCGGACGCAGCGCGGCCGGGGCGCTGAGCCGCGGCCGTCAGGACACTCCGCGGAGCACTTCTTCCACTCGTTTTCCTTTGCATCTTCCGCACTACCTGCGCGAGCTGAACCCCGAGCAGCGCGAGGCCGCGCTGGCCACCGAGGGGCCGGTGCTGATCCTCGCCGGCGCCGGGTCGGGGAAGACGCGCACCATCGTCTACCGCATCGCCTACCTGGTCCGCGACCGCGGGGTGAACCCGCGGCAGGTGCTGGCCGTGACCTTCACCAACAAGGCGGCGGCCGAGATGCGCGAGCGCGTCTCCCGGATCGTGGGCAAGGACGCCAAGGGGGTCGTGCTCTCCACCTTCCACTCGCTGGGCGCACGCATCCTCCGCGAGCACGGCGAGAAGATCGGCGTCCCCAGGGCCTTCTCCATCTACTCCACCGGCGACCAGCTCGCGGCGGTGAAGCGCATCGCCACCGAGGAGGTGCACATCTCCGCCACGGCGGGGGACGACCGCTTCGACCACAAGCCGGTGCTCTACCAGATCTCCGACTGGAAGAACCGCATGACCACCCCCGCCCAGGCGGCGGCCGAGGTCGCGGCGGGGCCGGTGAAGGGGAACCGGTCGGACGACTACGCGGTGCTCGCGGCGGACGTCTATCCGCGCTACGAGCAAATGCTGCGGGCGGCGGGGGCGTGCGACTTCGACGACCTGCTGCTCCTTCCGGTCAAGCTCCTGCGCGAGCACCCCGAGGTCCGCGAGGCGTACTGGAAGCGGTGGCAGTACATCATGATCGACGAGTACCAGGACACGAACGCGGCACAGCTCGAGATGGCACGCCTGCTCGCGGGAATGCGCATGAACCTGTGCGTGGTGGGCGACGACGACCAGTCGATCTACGCCTGGCGCGGCGCCGACATGCGCAACATCCTGGACTTCGAGCGCCACTACCCCGGTGCGCGCGTCGTGGTGATGGAGGAGAACTACCGCTCCACGCAGCGCATCCTCGACGCCGCCAACGCGGTGATCGCCAACAACACCTCGCGCAAGCCCAAGCAGCTCCGCACCGCCAACGGCCCCGGCCCCAAGATCGACTACTGGGAGATGGTGGACGACGGCCAGCGCACCGCCGAGGAGCAGGAGGCGGAGATGGTCGCCCGCGAGATCGGCATCCGGCGGCTGGTGGAGACGGTGCAGTGGGGCGACTTCGCGGTGCTCTACCGCACCAACCTCCAGTCCAAGCCGCTGGAAGAGGCGATGCGCACGGCCAACCTCCCCTACCGGGTGGTCGGCGGCACCTCGTTCTTCGACCGCAAGGAGGTCGCCGACACCGTCGCCTACCTGCGCGTGGTGATGAACCCGCGCGACGAGGTGGCGCTGCGCCGCATCGTCAACTACCCCACGCGAGGGATCGGGCGCACCACGCAGCTCAAGCTCGTCGAGGCCGCGCGCGAGGCCCGGGTGCCCTTGCACGAGATGCTGCGCCGCGCGGGCGAGGTGGACGGCGTCAGCAAGGCGCAGCTCGAGCCGGTGCGGCACTTCGTGGGGATGATGGACGAGCTGCGCCACGAGTACACCGCCACCGAGGCCGCCCTGCGCGCCGGCACCACCGGCGAGCGCACCCTGCACGGGTTCGCGAAGCAGCTCGTGGCGCGCGTGCGGCTGGAGGAGGCGGTGCGCGCGGACAACGCCAAGAGCGACCGCGCGGCCGAGGTGCGCATCGACATCCTGCGCGAGTTCGTGGCGTCGATCGCCACCTACGAGGAGCGCGCCTGGGGCGCCCAGCCGCTCCCCGACGAGGAGGACGACTGGGAGCCGCCGACGCTGCGCGCGTTCCTCGAGAAGCTCTCGCTGGTGCAGGAAGACGAGAAGAAGGACGACAAGGACGACGAGCCCAACCGGGTGACGCTGATGACGCTCCACGCCGCCAAGGGGCTGGAGTTCACCCACGTCTTCATCGTGGGG